>JAISQP010000162.1 GCA_031274115.1 Synergistaceae bacterium | reverse complement strand
TTCCCCTTCCCTTTTCTGTTATTCGTTGATATTATCGAAATACAAGAAAATTTCATTAGTAGAGGTGATTAACAATGAAACCAATTCATCTGCTGATGGTCGAATCGGACCAGGTCGTGTTCTTTTCGGTCGGCCAAGTGATCAGGTATTTCGATAACTACCTGGTCGTAGACAAAGTAGATAATGTGGAGGATGCGCTCGAAAGGATGAAAGTCGTCCCTGTGGATCTCATAATTCTGGGCGGGCAGGACAACACCAGCCAGTGGCAGAGATTCGTCGAGTTCGGACACAAGGCAAAGCTTCTGATGCTGGTGGACAACCCGTCTAAGGATATGGTGCAGGAGGCCATCTCATTCGGGGTTTGGGATATGATCATAAGGCCGATCTCCGCTGAGAGGCTCAGGTTCTCTCTCGAGATGTTCAGATACAGGCACATCTACGGCGAGGCTCTCGAGTATCCGGTTCAACAGGAGAGGCTCGACGCGATATTTTTCCCGCGCGAGCGACATCAGCACATCATAGCCGGAACGATCAAAAACAGCGAGATGTTGGAAAAAGTCCTGCAGCTTATAGAAAAAGGCGACGAGCCGCAGTCCGCCGGGGAGATTGCGGGCATGCTGAGCGTGTCGAGGATTACCGTGCGCAAGTACTGCGAAGCCCTTGTAAATACAGGCAAGCTCCACGTGAAGAACAAGTATCAGGCAAAAGGCCGTCCCATCAAGCAGTATTACATGGCTTGATTTCGTAGTTAATGGCGAGTCGCGAGGATGATTCTTTCAGTAGAGATCACACCGCGCCACTCGCCGTCATATTCGCAGGAGCCTTCTCTGTCGCGGTACGCGAGTTTCTTCTGAGTTTTGCCGCCCGTCGTTTCTATTCCATAGCGCAGAGTCCCGGACTCGCGGAAAAAGACCGGCTCGAGCTGTCCATTACCGCAAGAGCATGCGATACCGGCCGAGGCAAGAGCAATATCGGCTAACGGATGATCGAAGTCCCTCCCATGGCAGCAGCCAGTTCTGTGATATCCGGGTTTGTTCGCGCCGACAACTGTGTTTTTAGCGCCTCTGACGCTGTTGTCGCATACTACGGTTACGTTTTCAGGGAGGCCGACAGGTCCGCAATAGCCGGCTACCTCGCCGATCAACTCGTAAAGCTCGCGTTTTTCAGCGGAGCGCAGGCCGGAAAAGCCGCGCTCGTTCTTTAACCATCGCGCCAGCTTATTCATGCCGACACTGTAATCTCCCCTTACAAACACAGCCACCGGCCGATCTTTGCCTGATTCGTCCTTTGCGACGTAAAGCATGGCTTTGATGGCGCGTTCGACCTCAATCCCTATCTGGGAGCAAAGTTCGGCGATCGTATCGGCCCCCGGGGTCTCGATGTCCTCGAGGGGCGCTTCTTTTTCGTTCGCGCCAGGCTGCGCCGCTCCAAATTCCAGGGGCGATTCCGGCAGGAAAAACTTTCCGCATGACGAGCAGACAAACCCTGGTCTCGCTCCGAGCGCGCCGCTTTCCGACTTCGACAAAAGCGAGAAAGAGACGACATACGGAAAGGCTTCCTCCGTGAACGCGAAGTTCGCTCCCTCGATTTCGTTCAGAGCGCCGAGCACGGCGGACATTATCTCCCGAGCGCGCTGGGCCGCATCCTCTTCCGTCTTCGACCAGCCGATAAGACTAATGTCTCTTCCCCTCTCCTCGAAGAACGATAAAGCCGCGTCCTTCCACTCCTTTACGTATCTCTCAGCGACAGAAAAAATCGCCTCGTCGCTGCCGCAATCAACTCTTTGGAGGCCGGTTTCCTCCCAAAGCGCCCTGGCGAGGCGTCTTGCGGCGTCCCGTCTTGCGGCGTCCCCGCAGGGCAAAAGGAGCAGCTCTCCCGACTTGGCGTTATAGGCTGCAAATCCGGCTTTTACAAGGTTTATTACTCCCTGGTCTCTGATCTTTGCCGGAGGATTTTCGGTAACAGGTTTCAGCGTAATGCTCTCCATTGTTCATCCCTGCCTTTTTTCGCTTAAAATTTCTTCGAGCGCGGCGATCAGCTTTCGGTTCTCATCCGGAGTTCCAATGGAAAACCTGAGCCCGCCCGGAGCTCTGTCATGTTTCAGCACTCGCACAAGTATTCCCCGCCCGAAAAGTTCGTCTGAGATCGCGCGGAGTTTTTCGTCCGTCATGCCGTAAAACGCGAATACAAAGTTCGCCTGAGACGGTATATATGGGACGTTCCTGTCTTTCAAGAATTTTTCCAGTTCCGATCTGCTCTTTCGTATCGACGAGTTTGCCCGCTCTCTGAACTCCGCCGCGGACGGGTCGCGAAGATCTATCAGCGCGGCGGCTTGGGCCAGGGAGTTCACTGTGTAAGGAGGCCTCACCCTATACATATACGAGATCATCTCCGGATGCGCCGCCATATATCCCACTCTGAGACCGGCTAGACCTGAAAGCTTCGAAAAGGTTCGGAGAACCGCAATGTTGCCGTAGTCAGTCACGTATTTAATCGCGTTCAGCGTCTCCGGCGCGGCGTCCGCGAAATCGATATAGGCCTGATCCACAATAAGCAGCGGTTTTATCGGCATGAACTCCAGTTTCTCGAGCAGCGCGTCGAACTCCGATCTGCGTATCACGGTTCCGGTCGGGTTGTTCGGGCTGCAGAGAAAGATAAGCTTAGTGCCGCTCGTTATCGCGCGCTCCATCGCGTCAATGTCTATCGAGAGATCTTCCCGCATGGGAATTACCGCTGGGGCGGCGCCCATCATTCTTGTAACGCCCGCGTACACGCCGAAGGTCGCGGCTGGAACGAGGACGTTGTCCTCAGGGGTGAGGAACGTCGTCGCGATCATGTTGATTATGTCGTCTAGCCCATTGCCCACCAGGAACCACTCTGGCGGTATCTGGTGTTTTTCGCTGAGCGCGGTCCTCAATGCGCGGCACGTCACATCGGGATACCTGTGTATTCGTCCAGCCCCTTCGAATTGCGCCCGCAAGCCCTCTATCACAGCGGGCGGCGCTCCGAAGCCGTTTTCGTTCGATGAAATCACAACGACGTCCTCTCGCTGTGAGGCGGGTCCGGGAGAGTATGCTTCCATAGCGAGGATTTGCGACCGAACCAGCCTCTTGAAGTATTCGCTCTTTTTATCGCCTGCCGATTTTGCCAATCTCATCGTCCTCCCATCCCAAAAGACTCGCCAGCGCGTCGCCTACGCAGGCAAAGTTGGGGTTCTCATCCCTTAAAATCCCGCCGATCGCGATAAATCTTCCCCTTCCGAAGGCGTCGAACGATTTTTTGTCGCTCGCGGTGTCGCCGAAAAAGAGCGGGCTGTCGCGGCCGAATTTTTCGCAGATATATGCAAGCCCCCCCGGCGAAGGTTTTAAAATGCCGCTGTCGGAGGAGACGACCCTTTCGTCCGGGAAATCCAGCCACGAAAGGACCTTCTGGGCGAGACGCCATTCTTCCAGGTTCCGTCCGGTGTAGATGTAAGCCGGCAGCGGGAGCTTGTCCCATCGCGTACGCAAGAGAGGGGTTTCGAGGCGGAATGTCCCGCGGCGTTGGCCGTCGCCAAAATATGTCCTCACGCATATCTCCCGAATCTCCGCCCTCCCGAACGCTTCGGGGAAGGCCGCGAGCGCCCATGCCGCGCAATCGCCCTCACAGCCCGCAATTATTTTTTCCAGCTCTTCAGCGTCGGGAAGCGACTCCGACAGCTTCCGGCCGCCTCTCCACGCCATTATATTCAGAAGAATCCACGCAATGTCGTAGTCGTCGTTAAAAGAGCCGTGCCTCTTCAGGATATCGTTGTGCCGCGAGGTATAACCGTCCGCGTCGACGGCGAATCCGGCTCTCTTCCATTCGCCCTCCACCGTCGTTCGTATCGTCTCCGGGAAGGAACTCCCAGCCTCCACAAGAACGCCGTCGACGTCGAAAATAAGGCAGTCGGGTTCAATAGCGCCTTCGCTCAGGGGCAAGTCGGCGCCGCCGGGAAAAACCATCGGATCACCTCCGTGTCATTAACGCCAATTCATGATATCATCAAAAAGAAGCGTTGCGCAACTTTGGATCGAAAACAGACGGCCGTCTCTGCGGCCGGGAAGTCGGGCCGCGATCTTTGCCGCTCGGAAGAGCTCTGTGAACCGAAAGATTTATTCGAGGCGGAGCCCGGGGAACATGCGCGGATATTTAATATGAAGGGAGCAATCGTTTTATGAACATGACCCCTCGTGGGTGCAGCAGCATCGGGGGCGATCTCGCATACGGAATGGAGGAGTGCCGCAACAAGGCGCTCGGGCTTTTCACGTCGTATGGATACAACCCCTTCAATCCCGCGGAATTTCAACTGCTGGAGGGGACGATGAAAAACCTCCACCGAAGGCGCCGCGAACGCGTCATCGCCGTCAACAGCCCGTTTGGCGAGCCCTGTTGTCTGCGGGCTGATATAACTTTGTCCGCGCTCTCATATATGGCGCTCCATCACTCTCCCGAGGAGTTTCCGCTGAGGCTCTGTTACGCTGAACGGGTCTTTGCCGCGCCAAGGGCGCCGAAGGAGAACATCGAAGACACGCAGGTCGGGGCGGAATTGCTCGGATGGGAGGGTCTCGGCGCCGACGTAGAGGTCATAGCGATGCTCCTTGCCGCCATGGACGATCTCGGGCTGGACGACTCGGTAATCGTCCTCGGAGACGCGTCCATAGCTCCTTCGCTCTTCGAGGGGCTGCCTGGAAATCTGGCGGAGAATCTGGTCGATTACCTCCAGGAAGGAGCGTATTATGACTATGGCAGAGCGATCTCCGGGGCTGCGGAGTTGTCGGGGCGGGACAGAAAAATCCTTGGAGAGCTGCCGTTCCTCAAGGGGACGGCGGATATCCTCGGTCACGCGGAGGAATTGTTCGGAAGGAGCGAGATTTTAAGGCCCCTGTTCGAGATATCGGGCGCGCTCGCCAGGCTCGGACACGGAGGGCGGGTGAGAATCGACCTGGGTTTCATCCGGGATCTGGGTTACTATAACGGTCCGATATTCAATATATACTCTTCTCCAGACGGGGTTCTCCTGGGAGGCGGGGGGCGCTATGACGGCGCGCTGGCGGACACCCGTTTCTCCTGCCAGGCCGTCGGTTTCGGCGTAAGCCTGCGCGAGGCGGCGCTCGCGCGCAGACCGGCGGCGAGGACGTCTCGCGTTATGATCTGGTCAGGCGCCGCGCCGGCGGACCGCGCTCTCTCCTACGCGTCGCTCCTCGCCGGCAGGGGAGTTTCCTTTGAAATCAGCTGGAACCCGAATCTGGAGGAGTCGAAAAGTTTCGCAATCTCCAGAGGCTGCGCCTGGTTGGTGAATATCGAGGATGACCGCGCTCTCGATCTGTCCTCGGGAAGGCAGACGACGCCGTCGGAGATCGGAGATGAAGTCCTATGCCGGTAATAGCGCTTCCGACAGGACGTTCGCTCGAGGCGTGTATCGATATCATAGAAGGGGCCGGTCTTCCTGTTGAAAAACTCAAAAACGCCGGGAGAAACCTCGTAGTGAACGAGGGGGAGTACAGATATCTCCTCGGCAAGCCGTCTGACATTCCGACTTTGGTCTCGCAGGGGCTGGCAGATCTCGCCCTTGTTGGCAACGATGTCACTGAGGAGTCTGACTCGGAATTGACGGAGCTTCTCGATACCGGCAAGGGGCGCTGTTTTATGGCGGTCGCCGGTTTGCCGGAGCTCGCGAAACGCTTCGACGGACACTCGAGCGCCCTGATGGGTTTAAGGGTGGCCAGCAAATACGAGAGAAGCGCGAGACGCGCGTTCGAGGCATGGGGGGTTCAGGTCAAGGTGCTCCATTTGAATGGCTCGGTGGAGCTGGCGCCGGCCCTTGGCCTGGCCGACTGTATCTTCGATATTGTACAGACCGGAGGCACGCTCAGGGCGAACGGTCTTGCGGTGATAAAGCGCACCGCCGAAGTTTCGTTGCGCCTTGTCGCAAACCAGGGGGCGCTTCAACTCCGCTGGGAAACCCTGTTCCCTACGGTAACGGCCATCAGAAAGGTTGAATTAGAATGTATAAAGTGAGCCGCAACACGAGGGAAACTCAGATCGACCTCTCCATTTCCTATCCTGCTGAGCATGGCGAACGCGAGATTGACGTCCCGTGCGGTTTTCTGGCTCACATGTTGGAGCTTCTGTCTCACAGAGGCAGGCTGGGGCTTGAACTGAAGGCGTCGGGAGACGTCTGTGTAGACGCTCATCACCTCACGGAGGATATCGGGATAGTCCTCGGCCTGGCGGTCAAAGAGATGCTTCTGTCGGAGAAAACGGCGCGGGTGAGGTATGGCTGGTGTCTGCTGCCGATGGACGGTTCGCTCGCGCGGGTGTCGATCGACGTGAGCGGCAGGGGAGGGCTGTTTTGGGAGGGCGTCTTTCCGACCGATAAGTGCGGTGATTTCGACATGGAACTCGTGCCTGAGTTTTTCCGCGGGTTCTGCCGGGAATCGCGCGCGACGCTTCACGTTGCCCTGCTTGCCGCCGATAACTCACACCATGCCGCTGAGGCGGTTTTCAAGGGCGTTGGCGTCGCGCTGGACGCCGCGCTCAAAAAAGCCGATATCGAGCCAAGCACGAAGGGCGAGTGGATATGATAATTCTCCCGGCGATCGACCTCTACGGGGGGCGGGTAGTGCGGCTCAGAAAGGGTGTTTTTAAGGAGATGACCGAGTACGGGGGCGATCCGGCGGAAATTGCGCGAGGCTTCGCGGACGCCGGATGCCGCTATCTTCACGTCGTCGACCTGGAGGGCGCCGAAGCCGGAGCGCCGATGCGCCTCCACGAACTCGAACGGCTGAGCGGCTTGGGAATGGAGATAGAGTACGGCGGAGGACTCCGGCGCCGCGAAGCGATACGGGCGGCTCTGGACGCGGGCGCGCGCCGGGCGATGATAGGCAGCGTTTTGTTCAAGGGGGAGGACGCGGCGGAGGAGATATTCGCCGAGTTTGAGAACGCCGCAATGCCCTCGATCGATGTTCGTGACGGACGGGTAGTCATATCGGGCTGGTCCGAGCGCACGGACGCGTCTCCCGCATCCTGTCTGAAGCGTCTTGCTTCCGTGGGCTTCCGGAGATTTCTCGTGACGTCGGCAGAGCGGGACGGCATGCTCGCGGGCCCGGACATGGAGCTCTATGAGGCCCTGCTTTCAGTGGCGGACGAAGGGGTCGAACTCATAGCCGCGGGCGGGATTACGACAGTTTCCGACGTCACGCGCCTCGAGTCGGCCGGGGCATTTGGAGCGGTCGTAGGCAAAGCGCTTTACGAGGGCGGTTTCAACCTGAGAGAGGCAATCGCGGTCTTTGGAGGAGAATGACAATGTCTTATGAACCGAATGAGGTTTTAAAAAACTTTGAAGACGCCATGAAAAAGATAAAATTCGACAGCGATGGCCTGGCGCCAGTCGTCGTCCAGGATTCGGACACAGGCGAAGTCCTGATGATGGCGTGGGCGAACGGGGATGCGCTCCGTCTCACCGCGGAACGCGGAGAGATGGTCTTTTGGAGCAGGTCCAGGAGAGAAATCTGGCATAAAGGCCTTACCAGCGGTAACAGGATGACCGTTCGCGAGATCAGGGCGGACTGCGACGGCGACGCGCTGCTCGCACTGGTGACGCCGACCGGACCGGCCTGTCACACCGGAGAGAGAAGCTGTTTCTTCGAGAGCTTGATAAAGCCCGGCGAAGACTCGGACGCCGGTACGTTTCCAGGAAAGCTCTTCAGATATCTCGAGGAAAGAGCTAATGACTCGCCGGAGGAGAGCTATACCGCTAAACTGCTTCAAAGCGGCCGCTCGAGAGTAGCCCAGAAGGTGGGCGAGGAGGGAGTGGAGACGGCGCTCGCGCTTGCCGTCGGAGACGCTGAAAATTTTCGTTACGAGGCTGCCGATCTGCTGTATCACCTGCAAGTCGCCTGTATAGCGGCGGGCGTACCCTTCAGCCAGGTGTTGAAAGAACTGAAATCGAGACACAGGCCCAATTCATAGTCTGCATCACGCCGATAAGTCAAGCTCTCATTTAAAGCACTGTTTTCGAAACAACTGTTTTCGAAACAGCTTGACAAAAAAGTTTTACTTAATATAATTACCGCGTTCCAGAGCAAGCCCATTACCAGGAATTTTCATAAATCTCAGGGATGTGAATGTTTATTGAAACTATCGGCCAATTATTCGTCGTATTTCGTCAAAGTTCTGAACGGGATGGGCCTGGGGTTATTTTCGTCCTTGATCGTTGGCCTGATATTAAAACAGATCGGGACGTTCACTGGCATAACCCTGCTTACGACGCTTGGAAGCGCCGCGCAGCTCATGATGGGGCCGGCGATTGCGGCTGGCATCGCGAGGAGCATAGACGCTCCGCCGCTCGCTGTATTTTCTGTGCTGGTTGTCGGAGCGATCGGGGCCGGAACGTTTAACGGCGCGTCCCCGGTCGCGGGAGAACCGATGGGAGCGGCGGCAGCCGCGGTCGTCGGCGCTCAGGCAGGGAAATTTATACATAGCCGCAGCGGCCGAAGCATCGACATACTCCTGATTCCGCTCGGCGTGATAATTATGGGAGGGCTTGCGGGAGTTACTGTAGCGCCTTACGCGGCGGAGATCATGAAGGGTATTGGCGCCGTCATCAACGCCGCGACCGCAATGCGACCGGCTGTGATGGGAGTTATCGTCTCGACCGTGATGGGGGTTGTGCTTACGCTGCCGATAAGCAGCGCCGCCCTGGCGATTTCGCTCGACCTTTCAGGATTGGCCGCGGGCGCCGCCACGGTTGGCTGCGCGTCTCAAATGATCGGTTTCGCCGTTTCCAGTTTCCGCGAAAATGGGGTTGGAGGCCTTATTTCGCAGGGGCTCGGAACTTCGATGATACAGATGCCGAACATAGTCAAAAACCCATGGATATGGCTGCCGCCGACTCTCTCCTCGGCAATCCTGGGACCTGTCGCGACCCTGGCGTTCGGAATGGAGAACAGCAGTGTCGGCGCCGGCATGGGCACCAGCGGACTCGTGGGTCAGGTCGGGACTTTTACAGTGATGGGCTCATCCGCATGGCCCGGGGTGGCGCTTCTGCACTTCTTCCTTCCGGCTGTTCTTTCTTTTTTATTCGCGGAGATACTGAGAAAAAAGGGATTGATAAAGGAGTCCGACATGACTCTTTCTCTAAAGTAGAACACAGGCCGATTGCCGCGCGACGGGTTGTTTTGTTTTGAAGTTTGACATATTCCCGGATAGGTGATATAAGTAAACAATCAGTTAAATTTTCAGCTTTGAGGAAGGAGAGGCGCCGAAGTGATTCACGTAACCGCGCTATTTGCTCCTGACAGCGGAATAGGATGCGTCTCCTCCAGTTGCTCCGGCTCTTCTGCCGGTTCGACGTTTTATGCATATTGGTTCCGCGCCTCAGGTTGATAAGAGATTAGCTAGACAGCAAAGAAGAAATTTCGAGTTTACGGGACGGGGAGCCGAAGCAGAGCTCTCCGTCTTTCATTTGAAGTCAGGTTTATCCCGCGCTCGAGTATGCGGATCAACGTTTCACAATAAATCAGACTTTTTAAAGTCTCTATAGCAGAGGAGGAATTTCAATGAATCGTTATTTGATGACGCCGGGACCTGTTCCGGTTTCTCAGGAGGTTTCACTGGCGGGCGCCCGTCCGCTCATCGCTCACAGGGGAAGCGATTACTCGAGCCTTTTCGTCAGCATCGAGGAGAAGCTGGGGCGGTTACTGCGAAGCGGCGGCAGGACGGTCATCTTTCCCGCATCCGGGACCGGCGCTCTGGAGAGCCTTGCAGCGAACTTTACAGGCCCGGACGTAAAGGTTCTCTCTGTCTCGTGCGGGGTGTTCGGAGACAGGTTCCGCGAGATAACGGCGCTTTACGGCGCTGAGATCGTCAGCGTGGACGCGCCGTTCGGCGAGGGCGTCTCGCCGGAGACAGTGGCGGAGGCGGTGAAGGCGAACCCGGACTGCTCGGTCATTCTGCTTACGCATAACGAGACGTCGACGGGCGTTTGCAATCCTATCGACAAGATCATCGCGGCGCTTCCCTCGCCGAAGGAGAAACGCCCGCTCGTGCTGGTGGACGGCGTAAGCTCGGTAGGCGCGATGCCGTGTTTTCCGGAGGAGTGGGGTATTGACGGGCTTGCGACCGCATCTCAGAAAGGGCTCCTGACTCCTCCGGGCCTTGGCTTCGTCTGGCTCTCCGAGAGAGGCTGGAGTACGGTCGCCGCGAGGAAACGTCCAAGCTATTACTTCGACCTGGAGCGCCAGCGGAAATTATTGTATAAAGACGCGCCTGAGAACCCATACACCCCGCCCGTGTCGCTGTATTACGAGCTGGACGCGGCGTTGGACGGGATTTTGGGCGACGACTGGTTCAGTCTGCGGAGACGCGCGGCGGACGCTCTCGCCTCCGGGATCGAGACGCTCGGCTTTGAACTGCTCGTGAAGAATAAAGAATATCGCTCGGCCGGCGTGACGGCGTTCTCTCTTCCGTCCGGCGACATCGCTTCCGTGTCGAAGGCTCTGAAGTCGATAGGGGTCGAGCCGGCGGGGGGACAGGGAGAGCTTAAGGGAAAGATCATAAGGATGTCCCATTATCACGACGTTCGGTGGCCGGAGATATCGCTCGCCCTCGGCAGCTTATACGCCGCCCTCGGCGAGGCGAGAAAACGCGCGGGCGACTTTATCGGCTCGGCGTTTGAAAAATGGGAGGGGAAGTGACATGAGCGAATCGGCTTGTGAGAAAAAGTTCAGGGTTCTCGTCCCCGAACCGCTCGGCGACGAGGGGATACGCATACTCGAGGAGTCTCCCGACGTTCTTCTCGACGTTAAGATAGGTCTCGCAAAAGCGGATCTCCTGAAAATTTTAGGCGATTACGACGCCGTCATCACCCGCAGCGGAACGACGCTCGACAAGCCGGCGATAGAGGCCGGAGTGAGGCTCAAGGTGATAGCGCGCGCCGGCGTCGGAGTCGACAACGTCGATTTACAGGAGGCCAGCAGGCGCGGAATAGTGGTGATAAACACCCCTACCGGCAACACGCTCGCAGCCGCTGAGCAGACGATGGCGCTCATTCTAGCCCTGGTGAGAAAGACGCCTCAGGCTTTCATATCGCTGCGCGCCGGAGAGTGGGACCGCAAACGCTTTACCGGCAGACAGCTCAACGGCAAGAAAGCGTTTGTGATCGGCATGGGCAGGATCGGGATGCAGGTCGCGATTCGGTGCAGGGCGTTCGGGATGGACGTCATCGGTTTCGACCCGTACGTTTCCGAGAAGAAGATGGCCGAGATAGGGGTCCAGAAGGCCACCGACCTCGCGGGCGGGCTTTCTCTGGCCGATGTGGTTACCGTTCACGTCCCGATAACCAAGGAGACCCACTGCGTCATAAACGAGAAGATGCTCCGCTCTATGAAGCCGGGGTCTTATATCGTCAACTGCGCTCGCGGCGGCATAGTGGACGAGGAGGCTTGCGCGCAGGCGCTGAAGGAAGGCAGGATCGCGGGCGCGGCGTTCGACGTCTTTACTCAGGAGCCCCCTTCCGCGGACAACCCTCTACTGGACGACGAAATAGCGGACAAGATCGTTCTGACGCCACACCTCGGAGCGACGACCGTCGAGGCGCAGACGGAAGTCGCCCGCATCGCGGTAACGAACATGCTTGCGGCTTTGAGGGGCGAGCCTTACGAGCACGCCGTCAACCTCCCATTCATGGAGCAGCAGCTTGGCGAGCTTCAGAAAAATTATCTGCGCCTCGCCCGAAAGATGGGCATCCTGGCCGCGCGTCTGACGGAGAAAGACGGTCCGCCGGACAAGTGCCGCATCATGCTGCGCGGCGAGTCGCTGGTTGGAGAGGAGCTTCCTGGGGGAGCGTCCCGTCCCTATACTGTAGCTCTGATAAAGGGAGTGATGGAGGTTGCCCTTGGGCCGGAGGTCAACTACATGATCGCTCCGATCCTCGCTCAGGAACGGGGCGTAGCTATCGAGGAGAGCACCGGCGAATCGAAGGCTTACAGGAACCTGATAGAGGTCGAGGTGACCGCTCAGAACGCGACGGCGACGCTGACGGGGACGATCACGGAGGAGGGACGCCAGCACATCGTAAAGATAAACGACTACTGGGTGGATTTCGTCCCGCACGGCGCGCTTCTGATATTCCAGAACCACGACCGTCCGGGCGTCATCGGAAAGGTTGGAAAGCTCCTCGGAGACTCCATGGTGAACATCGCTAACTTCACCCTCGGAAGAAAGGAATCGAGCGGGCTTGCGCTCGCCGTCATGCAGGTGGACGGCGTCATTTCGGACGATCTTCTGGCGAAGATCGAGAAGGACGGAGACATGATCTGGGCCGTTATTGTGAGGCTAAACGGGGAGCAGGAAAAATGAGAATGTTCATAGTAAGGCATGGAGAGACATACTGGAATCTGGAGGGCCGTTTCCAGGGGCAGAAGGACGCTGAACTGGCGCCTCGCGGCGTCGAACAGGGAGAGAGGGTTGCGCAGTACCTGTCGCCCCACCGCTTCGACGCTGTCATCACAAGCCCGCTTCAACGTTCGTCCGTGACGGCCGAACGGATCGCCGAGTCGTGCGGGTGCGAAACTTTCGAGGTTATGGATGAGCTCACGGAGATATGTCACGGCGACTGGGAGACGCGCCTCACCAACGAGGTGATAGACGCCTGGCCAAGGCTTTTCGACCTCTGGCACACACAGCCGCACACGGTCGTAATGCCCGGAGATGGCGGCGAATCGTTGAGGGATGTCCAGATACGGGTCTTGAAGGCGGCTGACGCGATCGTTAAAAAATACTCAGGCGACGTCTGTCTGGTCACTCACGACGTTCCCATAAAAACGCTGCTCTGTCACTATCTCAACGCGCCGCTGTCGAGCTTCTGGAACTTTCTCATCGCTAACTGCAGCCTTACGATAGTGGAACTCAGGGAAAACCTGCCTCCCCGCGTGAACCTGATGGGCGACGCCCACTACCTGGGGCTCGGCTTCGACCTGCCGGAACAGAAGAGCCTCTGACGTAAAGCATCGAGCTATTTTATTATATCTGTTTGTGGATGCGGAGGCCTCGAAGGGTTTGATCTTTTCTCTTCGGGCCTCTTATAATAAATCAGCAGTGGATAAAGACTTCATTTTTAAATGTTTTCAATCTCAAGCATTGACACATTCTTCATTGCCCACTACAATTCGACACACAACGAAATGTCGTTGATGTGAATGCCATGGAGGAGGATGTCGATATGAAACGCCGATTCAGAATAAACAACATCGATTGCCCTGGATGCGCGGCGGTGATCGAGAGTAAAATACTTGAGCTTCCGGGCGTGAGAAGCGCTTCGATAAATATGGACGGAGGCGTCCTTACCGTTGAAGAAGACGGAGAGATTGGGATAGATTCCATCCGGAGGATAACCGCGTCCGTGGAGCCGGATACGAAAGTCGAGGCTTTTGAGTCGCAAAATCAGCGCAGCGCGCACGATCACGATCATAATTCGGATGAAAAGAGCGTTAAGAGCGAGATACTGTCGATAATTCTTTCCGCGGCGCTCTTTGCGTTTGCGTTGGCGTTCGGCTCGCGTTTTTCCGGATATTTTGGAGGACGGGGTGAATCTCTGCTCTTTGCGGCCGCTTATATCGCGTCGGCGCGGCCCGTTCTCCTGAAGGCGTCAAAGACGCTTTTTTCCCGAAATTTCCTGAACGAGTTCTTCCTGATGAGCTTTGCGTCGCTCGCGGCAATAGCGATAGGGAAGTTTCCGGAGGCGGTCAGCGTCATGCTCTTCTATCGCGTCGGAGAGTTCTTCCAGGATCTTGCGGCGTCGAAATCGCGAAAATCTATAAG
>JAISQP010000154.1 GCA_031274115.1 Synergistaceae bacterium | reverse complement strand
TCCTGTACTTTGCAAGTGTCGTAGCCGGTATGGCGGGCGTGTCCGTTGCGGCGTATTTCACCGCAGCGGCCTTCGCGGTTCCGGCGCTGGTCAAGATGGGAGTGCCCTTCGCCATCGCGCACTTCTTTATCGTATACCCGGCCTCTTTCTCAACCATCACGCCGCCAGTGGCGCTGGCTAGCCTGGTGGCCTCGCGCATCGCCGGCACAAAATACGGCCCCACGGCCATCGAGTCGTGCAAGGTCGCGAGCGTAGGGTTTCTGACGCCGTTCCTGTTCGTCTACGCTCCGGCCATACTTTTAACTGAGAGCGTCACGGATATCAGGGCGTGGGTCGACATATTGCTCGTCGTCATGCTGACCGCGTCAACCCTGTTTTTCTGGGTAGGTCATTTCATGACAAAGCTCAGCGCACTGGACAGACTGCTGTTCCGCATATCCCCCTTCGCCGTGTCCGCGTTTCTGATCCTGCGCGACCCGGCATGGTGCGCCGCCTCAGTGATAACGTTCATGATCGGGACCGGCATACAGTTCTCAAAGTGGAGGAACACGCGGAATATGCCGGCCATATCGGGCTAAGGCGCGAGTCCTCGCGTTTATATACTGGCGGAAAGGCGGAGCAGCGACTTTTCGGCGAGCGTCGCCATCAGTGTCGCCGCTCCCGCCAGCGGCGCCGGGTCAGCGACGAAGCCCGCGTTGTGAAGCGGGCGGGGGCTGCCGACCCCGACGCTGAAGAACACGCCGGGGACGCGCTTCTGATAGAGCGCGAAGTCCTCCCCTCCCATGTCCGGTATGATGGGGACGACCGGCATACCAAGCTCTTTCGCCGTGCGGGCCACGATATCCACCAACTCAGGAGCGTTGTCCGTGGGCGGGCAGCGATTTTCAAGGTTTACGACGAATTCAGTTCCCGACGAGCGGGCTACTCCCTCCCCCAACTCGGACAGCCGCTTTGCGACGCGCTCCCTCGTCTTTGCGGCGAGAGTACGGATGGTCCCCTCCGCGAAGGCCTCGTCAGGTATCACGTTCCAGGTGCTGCCGGAGTGAATATGCGTTACGCTCAGGACCGCGTTGTCGAATGGGTCGACGTTGCGCGCTACGACCCCCTGCGCGGCGTTTATGAACTGCGCCAGGGCGACTATCGGGTCGGCGCACTTATGAGGCGCGGCCGCGTGCCCTCCGCTGCCTTTTACATGAACGGAGAACATGTCGACTGCGGCGTGATCCGCTCCGACGCAGACGGCAACTGCGCCGGGCTCGAGCTCGGCGGCGACGTGAAGGCCGTATATCTCCCGCATGTCGTCCAGCGACCCCGTGGCGAGAACTTTTTCCGCGCCGAACGTGCCCTCCTCCGCCGGTTGAAAGAGCAGCTTCACTGTCCCCGCGAGCTGATCTCTCTTCTCGTGAAGCAGCATCGCCGCGCCGATGAGCGCCGTCGTGTGGAAGTCGTGTCCGCAAGCGTGCATCCTGCCTTCGTTGAGCGACGAATAGGGCAGCCCGCTCTTTTCGGAGATGGGCAGCGCGTCGATATCGCATCTGAGGGCTATAACCGGTCCCGGTGAGCCGCCCGCCCGCGCCAGCGCGCCGGTCTCGAGGCCAAGTTCCAACAGCTCCACCCCAAATCCAGAGAGTATCTCCTTTATATGAGCTGTTGTGGCGCGTTCCTCCAGAGACAGCTCCGGGTGACTGTGAAACCATCTGAAATGCTCCTCCAGCGTACTTTGCAACTTCCCCGCAATCGTCATTTCAACCCCGCCCTCCATAAAATATACAAATCTAAGCCCGTCTTATCGTCGTCCGCGCGCGGAAATCCGCCGCGTCGAAATTCCGACCTACAGGGAATATTACAGACGACGCAATCATTTTGCAAGGCAGTATCCGAAACCCCGCTGCGTTACTCTTCGAAAAAAAGTGTTCCTGGAATTCGGAACAACGAGTCCAACCTTGGCAATACGTATTATACGTGTTATTTTATCCTCGCAAGGGGAGGTCGAACTATTGTGAAATATGTCTATCCAGCGTGTTTTTACAAGGAGGATGACGGCCGGTACTCCGTCGAAATACCAGATTTTTCTATGACGACGTTCGGCGACGACCTTGCCGAAGCAATGTATATGGCTTCTGACGCCATTGCGGGGCGTATTCACCTGGCGATTGGCGAGGGGGATTTACTTCCGGCCCCGAGCGATATAAACGACGTAAAATCAGACGATCCTTCCGGGTTCGCGTCCATGGTTTTTGTCGATCTTGACGCTTCAGCGCCTGCGTACGAGGCAAAGCCGGTTAAAAAAACTCTCGCGATCCCTTCATGGCTTAACGTGGCGGCGGAACGCCAAAATATAAATTTCTCGGCGACGCTCAAAGAAGCTCTTATCGAAAAACTTACCTCCCCGAATCGATGACGAACGCCTGTAAAACCGCGCCTTCCTCGCTAATGTAAAAATTCCTGATTAAAAAAATGATCTCAATTCCATTAATTTCTGGCCTCTTTGCGTTGTCGGCGGAGGGGCGGCCGCTGTTGGCGAAATTCCTTCCTTGTGCCGTAGATTCGGTCTCAAACGGCGCTGAGCTATAGATGTAAAAAAAGTCCATAGGGGGTACGGAATTCTGGCATATGATCCAATAGTCCTTTTGTCCTAAAAAAGCAGTGACAAAACTTATTAATTTCTCTATAATAGCTACAATACCGCGAAGGGGGAGTTTGGGGACATGCGGAGAAGGCGGGGTTATCTTTTCAGGCCCGACGGGTAAATTGAAAACCCCGGCGGGGCCTGAGTTTCAGAACCGCAAATGGCCTCTCCGGCGATTTATGCCAATTTGAAATCAGACGCCTGAGGTTAAAAGACTTAAAACAGTGCTTGCGCGCCGCTGGCTTCACAAAGAACGCGGGAGGCGCGAAAAAATATATCAGGCGACCGCTATGACGACGATAGCGGCTGTGATCGTATGGCGGGGTTGATTTAAAAAACACGCCAAAGTTCTTTAAGGAGGTATTTTTATGAGACGTATTGGCAAAAAAAGATGGCTGGCCGTACTTGTACTCGCTCTTTTCATGTCGCAGATATCGCTCCCGATCTGGGAGGGGACGGCGCGAGCGTGGGCGGAGAGCGTGGATGTCCTCAATATTCGCGCGCCGCTCAAGTCGGAGGTCGGGATGGATGAGACGGACGAGGTAGTCGGTGGGAGCAAGGGGAA
>JAISQP010000108.1 GCA_031274115.1 Synergistaceae bacterium | reverse complement strand
GCGGAAGCGTCCTTCCCCACCACGACGGACGAACACGCCCACGACGCGGTCGGCGACGCGAGATAAAAAAACAGGGCTGACAGAGCTAAAAATCTCTTTGACAGCGGAACCAGCGGTATAATTTTCATAACTTACCTCCCGGAAAAAATAACGCGCAATTTATCTCACTCGCAAAAAAAAATGGTTTTGCCCTCGTCGAGAACTCGCGGTCAATTATAACAGCAAAAGACGCGCCCGCCGTCAAAGATCGATAGCCGTAATGAATTATGCTGGTTTTTGCGCTTCTCAGTGAAAGTCGCCCGCGGTAATATGAGCGCGCTTTGCGAGAAACGAGCTTTGTTTTATCTTTTTACTTTATTTCATGAAGGAGATGAAGGCCGTGACTGATTTCGACAGCATAACATGCCGCTTGGCGATACAGGTCTGTATCGGGCATTTCCCCGACGGGAGAGAGCGCCACAGGACGTTCAGCATAAAGCGCATAAACCCGGACGTGGACATAGCGGTCGTCACCTCGCTCGTCCGCGACGTGATAGCCCCGCTTCTCGCGTATCCAGTCACCGGCGCCAGGCTGGTGACGAAAAAAATCCGAGTGCTCTTCGATTATAGAAGGGATCGTAAAGCGAGCAAAGAGAGTAAAGCAAGTAAGGAGAGCGAAAAAATCGCCCCGGCGTCAAACGAGGCCAGCGCTGTCAATAAACCGGCTCAGTCGAACCCGCTTATTCAGCCCGAGCCGGATAAATCAGCCACACCCGTCGAACCCGCTCCAAAATCCAGTCAATACATGGCGAGATTGTCCGCCTCATTCAGCCCGATCCGCTTCAATCGGCCCTCGTCTGCGCCGCCGCTACATCTCCTTTCGCAGCTTGACTATCCACATGTCCTTGCCGCCGCGGTTTATCGAGACGTCGCCGTCGCCGCTTTCGGTGTTTCCCACGACAATATAACTGCCGTCCGAAACCTGCCTTACGAAGTTGCCAACTTCGGCCCCTGAACCGCCGAGGCACTGCTGCCACCGGATTAACCCGTTTTTGTTCATGTTGACGACCCAGATGTCCCAATGGCCATGTCCTCCGGAGACGTCGCCGTCGACGCTTCCGGAACCGCCGGCGATGACATAGCCCCCGTCGGCGGTCACATGAACCGACTTGGCGTAATCATTAGCCGAGCCGCCGAGACACTTCCGCCATTCGATGGCCCCGCCCGCGCTCAGTTTGACAACCCACGCGTCACGACCGCCGTGGTTTCCCGACACGTCGCCGTCGTTACTTTTTGTGTCTCCGGCGACGATATAGCCGCCGTCCGGCGTCTGCTGAACTGCTTCGGCTGAGTCGTCCTCCAAACCGCCGAGGCACTTTTGCCATTCGATGGCCCCCCTCTTGTCCAGCTTTACTACCCACGCGTCAACGCCGCCGTGGTTTCCTGAGACGTCGCCGTCGTTACTTTTTGTTCTTCCGACGACGATGTGCCCGCCGTCCCTCGTCTGCTGAACAAACAGGGCGTTATCCTTTTCGGCGCCGCCGAGACATCTCTGCCAGATAATTTCCCCCTTCGCGTTCAGCCTCGCCACCCACGCGTCAATGCCGCCGTGATTTCCCGAGACGTCGCCGTTATTACTCGTGATGGTTCCGGTGACGATAAGCCCGCCGTCCGAGGTCTGTTGAATCGACATACCAGTATCAAAACCAGAGCCGCCGAGACACCGCTGCCAGATGATGTTCCCCTTCGCGTTCAGTCTCACTATCCAAAAGTTACCATGGCCGTGATTTCCTGAGACGTCGCCGTCGTTACTAGAAGTCCACCCGGCGACGATATAGCCGCCGTCCGAAGTCTGCTGAACGGAGTTGGCGTCGTCGTCCTTCGAGCCGCCGAGGCACTTGAGCCACTCGACATCGCCGTTCCCGCTCATCTTGACGACGAGGAAGTCGGCGCCTCCATGATTGCCGGATATGTCGTACTCGTCGGAGTCGCTTCTTCCCACGACGATACAGCCGCCGTCCTTTGTCGGCGAAACAGAGTATGCGGAATCGTACCCAACGCCGCCGAGCGAGACCTCCCACTCGATATCCCCGCCTCGCTGTGAGGACCCCGCCGACGCGCCGCCAACCGCCGTCCCCATATCTTCCTCCGTGTCGAGCGCGCCGAAGTCGATAGCGCCCCCCGCCGCCGCGAGCGCGCTGGACGCTGGGAACGCGAGCGTTAAGGCGAACAGGGCAAAAAGGGTGAGGACGGTAAAGACGGTAAAACTTTTGAGGCTGGCAAAAGCGTAACGCGGGAAAATTATCTCTCTCATGGTAGCCCTCTTTTCTGGAAAAATTTTGACGGCGCTGCCGTCATCTCGTCGTTTTAGCGTCGCTCGGCAGTTTTTTGGCGCCGCCGGTATTTTTTTTCGCGGGCGCTTTGCCAGTCGCGTTTACCGACACGGACCAACTATCGAGGCCCGTGACCTCGAAAACCTTCACCGCGCTGCCGCTCCTGTCCGTATTTCTCGTTTTGAGCGTCGAGCCGAACGCCTTGTGATTGTAGGGTATCATAAGCCCCGCCGTCGCTCTGGTCTCTCCTTTTTTCAACTCAATCGTCTGATAGGCCGGCATGGTGTATTTTCCGTAACTGGTAGCGTACACACAGTTGGAAATTTGTGCTTTAACGGAGTAGGCATTATGGTTCGTGAGCTTCCACTGAATCTCGCACCCATACTGCGTGTAAATGAACTTTATCGCGAGGCTCACGCCGTTGTACTGCTTCGGCAAAACCGTCCACTTGCTCTCGGCGGGAGGCATAGGCTTGGACTCTTCCAGCTCGCTGTCATAAGCGATGCGATCCAGTGCCCATGTATGCCCGCCTTCAAGACCTTTGCCTTTGACGTGTATTTTGTCGGTACCCGCAAGAGTGCAATTGCTTTCACCCTGGACCTCGCAGATATATATATCGTCTCTATCGACCCACTCCTCCTCCCCGTGGTCGTGACATTTTAAAAGCCATTGTTCTTTGCCGTCGGTTGACCTTCGTTTCGCCAACGTCCCTGGCGACTGCGGCACAGCCCCGTTCTCCGGCGCGGCGTTTGCCTGTTGTTTGGGTTCAGGTTCGTCGATCTTCGTCACCGTGTACTCGAACCCCTTGAGCCCCAGAACCTCGAAGGAGGTCTTTTTATTCCCGTTCTTGTCCTGCCCCCTGCTGTTGAGGACCGCGCCGAACTCCTTCCAGTCGTAGCCGAGCTGGTCGCCGAGCCCGGACATGGAGACGGACTCGCCCGGCTTCAGCTTGGCCGACGTCTGGTAAGAGTCCTTGACGAGTTTGTTCCCGTAGTTCGTGTGGTAGGTCTTGTTGAAAATTTTTATCTCGACCGGATAGGAGTTGCTGTTCGTAAATTTCCAGTTTACGTTGCAGTCATACGGAAAATAATGCGTCCTGATGGCTATGCTCACGCCGTCGTACTTCTTCGGGAACAAGCGCCAATCCTCGACCGCGCAGGAGGCCGTACCGCATATTGCCAGCAGCGAAAAAATTATCGACAACGCGCTTAAACACTTTCTCATTCCAAATCCCTCCTAAAAGCGCTGACAAAAATTATAACTCAAATATACAGACATTAACACGGGCAGGCCGATTTGAAATGTTGAATTTTTATGTTGGCGCTTTTTTCGTGCTATAATTATTGAGGCCCCTGGATTCGGGTGTCCGGTCGAGTTGTGTGGACTCGACCGGGAGGTTTACACCCCAGGGTTTAACGAGTCCAAGTAACTCGTATTAGAACTATCAGCTTTAGTTTGAAGATCGTCCAGCGTTTGCGCGTTGGGCGATTCTTTTTTGCTTTCCGCTTCCGGCTCATATAGTCCACCCCCTTCCGCTCTCGCTTCGTGGGGCGTCCTCCGCGCGCCCAAAGTAAATGCTGTTGCCCTGATTGACAAGGCGGACCGATTTGAAAAGTTGAATTTTTTATGTTGCGCATAGGCCCTAGCGGGTTATAATGACCGCACGTGAAACTACAAGGGGGTAGTGGAATGAGGTCTGGAGAAACTCCTCCGGCGGGCCAGGCGGGGACAATAGAATCCATGGACTGTCTCGTGACCGTAACCGGATCCGATGAGGGAAGACGGATAGAGATAAGGGGCAATGGGGCGTCGCGCTTCAGGAGCGCGATGGAGGAGAAAATAATTCGGATGCTCGACGCGCTCGACGGAACAGGAACCGAAAATATACTGGTCAACGTCCAGGATAACGGCGCGCTCGACCTGGTGCTGGGCGCGAGGGTAGAAGCCGCTTATCTTCGCTACAGGGAGGCGGCAAGCAAATGAGACGCACTATGCTTTACCTGCCGGGCAACAATCCCAACATGCTCATGCGGGGGCATCTCTTCGGCGCGGACGGACTCATTCTGGACCTCGAGGATTCCGTCTCGCGAAGCGAGAAGGACGCCGCACGCATACTCGTCCGCGAGGTGCTGAAACACAGGGAGTTCGATGGCCGCGAGACGACAGTCCGCATCAACGGGCTCGATACGGAATTCTGGCGCGATGATCTCGCCGCCGTCATCCCGCACGGGGTTCACGGGGTCAGGGTTCCGAAGGTCGAAACGCCGCAAACCGTGAGGGACGTTGACGACGAACTCTCGGCGGTGGAGTCGCGGTCAAGCGTTCCGATAGGGACGACAAAGATCTTTTGCCTGCTCGAAACCGCGCTCGGGGTCTGGAACGCGTATGACATCGCGAGGTCTTCACCCAGGGTGACTGCGATAATACCCGGGGGCGAGGACCTGACAGCCGACCTTCGGACCAGCCGCAGCGAGGAGGGGACGGAGCTGGAGTGGACGCGCCGGATGATGATAGTGGCGGCGCGCGCCGCCGGAGTCGACGCGCTCGACACCGTCTGGCCGCGCGTGGCTGACGAGGATGGTCTGCGCCGTGAGGCAGAGTTCGCGAAGCGGCTCGGCTTTGACGGCAAGAGCGTCATACACCCAAACCAGATACCGATAATTCACGCGATTTACGAGCCGACGGAAGCCGAGATAGAGAGCGCGAGGAAAATAGTGGCGGCCGCGAGGGACGCGGCGGCAAGAGGACTCGGCGCGGTCGCCGTGGACGGCCGCATGGTCGATCTTCCGGTCGTTCGCCGAGCGGAGTTCACTCTCGAGCGCGCCGGCGTTTTACAGGAAGGGAGCGGGACTCATGGCGCTTAACGCGGTGAACAGGGACATACCGTTACATATCGACGGCTATGGGCACACGGACGAGAAGCTGTTCGAAGGCGCTTTCGCCAGAAAGCCGGAGGGGTTCAGCGCGCGCACGAGAATCAGAGCCAGGACGCCGAATGACGGCAAAAAACTGCTGGGCAGCATCAGGGATGCGATAGCCGCTGCCGGACTCAAGAGCGGCATGACGATTTCCTTCCACCATCACCTTCGCAACGGCGACTTCATCGTGAACCAGGTGATCGACGAGTGCGCAAAAATGGGAATTCGCGATCTGTCGATTTTCCCGACCGCTCTATTCGGCGTGCACAAGGAGATAATTCCGCACATCCAAAGCGGGGTCATCCGCCGGATAATGGGCTCGGTCAACGGCCCGATAGGACAGCTCGTCTCGGAGGGAGGCATAGAGGTTCCTGTCATCCTGAGGAGCCACGGGGGCAGGCCGCGAGCCGTCATCTCAGGCGACGTACACATAGATGTCGCGTTTATCGCGGCCCCGACCGCGGACACCGGGGGCAACATTTCCGGGAGGGCGGGGAAATCGGCGTGCGGCGCCCTCGGCTACGCCTTCACGGACGCCGAGTACGCAAACTGCGTGGTCGCGATCACTGATAACCTCCAGCACTATCCGATAGCGCCGATATCAATACCCGGAATATACGTCGACTTCGTGGCTCAGATCGGCAGCATAGGCGATCCGGACGGAATAGTCTCCGGAACGACCCGCGTGACGCAGGACCCGCTGCGGCTTCTGATAGCCCAAAACGCGTCGAGGCTGATAGTGGCCTCCCCTTATTTCACGGACGGGTTCAGCTTTCAGACCGGCGCGGGCGGAATCCCGCTCGCGGTGACGGCGTTCATGAAGGAAGCCATGAAAAAGCGTCACATTAGAGGCGGCTTCGGGCTAGGCGGCATAACGGGCTATTTCGTCGATCTTCTAAAGGAAGGGCTCCTTAAAAAGCTGATGGACGTGCAGTCGTTCGATCGCGAGGCCGTGGAATCCATCGCCTCCGACCCGAGGCACATCGAGATATCGGCGGACTGGTACGCGAACCCATGGAACTGCGGCGCGGCCGTGAACGAATTGGACGTCGTAATACTCGGCGCTACGGAACTCGACATGGACTTCAACGCGAACGTGAACACCGAGGCGGACGGAGCGCTCCTTCACGGCATCGGGGGCCACCAGGACACCGCTGCCGGGGCGAAGCTGACGATCATGGCTCAGCCACTCATGCGCGGACGCTTTCCGTGCGTGGTCGAAAGAGTTCATACCGTGACAACCCCCGGAGAGGTAGTTGACGCGCTCGTGACGGAGTTTGGCGTTACGATAAATCCCCGCCGGCAGGATCTGATAGACGCCTGCCGCGACGCGAAGGGGGCGAACGCCGTTCCGCTCGTGCCGATAGACGAACTCGCCGAACTCGCCAGAAAAATGAGCGGCCCAATGGACCCGATCCCGCAGGGGGACAGGATCATCGGCGTCGTCGAGTGGCGCGACGGAACCGTCATCGACATCGTGCGTCAGATATTTCCGGCGAACATCTCCTCGTAGGTCTGCCGCCTCACGGAAAGTCTCGGCGTCCCGTTCCGTATCATGATTACGGCGGGAAGGGGATTTTTGTTGTAGTTGTTTGCCATGGAGTGGTTGTACGCGCCGGTGCAGAGGACCGCGAGTATGTCGCCGCGCCGCGCTTCCGGCAGCGCGATGCCGTGAATGAGGATGTCGCCGGTCTCGCAGCACTTGCCGGCGATCGAGACGGTCTCGGAAGGCGGCTCACCGGCTTTGTTGGCGAGGACCGCCTCATACTCCGCGCCGTAGAGGGCCGGCCGCGGGTTGTCGGGATAGCCGCCGTCCACTCCGACGTATGTCACACCGGCGGCGCGCTTTACGCTCCCCACCGTGTAGAGCGTGATTCCCGCCTCTGAGACTATCCACCTTCCCGGCTCGACGACGAGCGACGGCATATCCATACCGCCGGACCGGCAGAACGCATCGACCTTGCCCGTCATGCCGCCTATGAAGTCAGATATACCCTGCGGGCTGTCATTATCGGTGTATCTGACCCCGAAACCGCCGCCCATGTCCAGAATTCGGGTGACGAAACCGCACTCGTCCCGCAGGCTCTTCATGAGGCCGAGAAGCACATCGAGCGCCAGCAGATGAGCCGAGTTATCCATAAGCTGGGAGCCTATGTGGAAGTGAAGACCCTCCAGTGAGACGTTATCGAGCGCGCCGCAGATTTCGACAGCCTCTTTTACCGTCTCGGGCGGCAGTCCGAACTTCGATCCAGCCTCTCCGGTGGAAATGTACTTGTGGGTGTGGGCATCCACTCC
>JAISQP010000106.1 GCA_031274115.1 Synergistaceae bacterium | reverse complement strand
GGAGTGGATGCCCACACCCACAAGTACATTTCCACCGGAGAGGCTGGATCGAAGTTCGGACTGCCGCCCGAGACGGTAAAAGAGGCTGTCGAAATCTGCGGCGCGCTCGATAACGTCTCCCTGGAGGGTCTTCACTTCCACATAGGCTCCCAGCTTATGGATAACTCGGCTCATCTGCTGGCGCTCGATGTGCTCCTCGGCCTGATGAAGAGCCTGCGTGACGAGTGCGGCTTCGTCACCCGAATTCTGGACATGGGCGGCGGTTTCGGAGTCAGATACACCGATAATGACAGCCCTCAGGGTATATCTGAATTCATAGGCGGCATGACGGGCAAGGTCGAGACGTTCTGCCGGTCAGGCGGTATGGATATGCCGTCGCTCGTCGTCGAGCCGGGAAGGTGGATAGTCTCCGAGGCTGGAATCACGCTCTACACGGTGGGGAGCGTAAAGCGCGCCGCCGGTGTGACATACGTCGGAGTGGACGGCGGCTACCCCGACAATCCGCGGCCGGCCCTCTACGGCGCGGAGTACGAGACGGTCCTCGCCAACAAAGCCGATGAACTGCCTTCCGAGACCGTCTCTATCGCGGGCAAGTGCTGCGAGACCGGGGACATCCTCATTCACGGCGCCGCGCTGCCGAAAGCGCGGCGCGGCGACATACTCGCGGTCCTCTGCACCGGCGCGTACAACCATTCTATGGCAAACAACTACAACAAAAACCCTCTTCCCGCCGTAGTCACGATACGGGACGGGACACCGAGACTTTCCGTAAGGCGGCAGACCTACGAGGAGATGTTCGCCGGAAATATTTGACGCACAACGTCAATGACAGTTCCGTCGCGCCACTCGACGACGCCAATGATCTTGTCCCCCTGCGGGATTGGGTCCATTTGGCCGCTCATCCTCGCGGCGCGTTCGGCGAGTTCGTCTATCGGCACGAGCGGAACGGCGTTTGCCCCCTTAGCGTCGCGGCAGGCGTCTATCAGATCCTGCCGGAGTGGATTTATCGTAACGCCGAGTTCTGTCACGAGCGCGTCAACTGTCTCTCCGGGCGTTGTCACGGTATGGACGCTTTCGACCACGCACGGAAAGCGGCCGCGCATCAGGGGCTGCGCGATGATCGTCAGTTTCGCCCCGGCGGCGGTGTCCTGGTGGCCTCCGATGCCGTGAAGGAGCGCTCCGTCAGCCTCGGTGTTCACGTTTGCGTTAAAGTTCATGTCGAGTTCCGTCGCGCCGAGTATTACGACGTCCAACTCGTTCACGGCCGCGCCGCAGTTCCATGGGTTCGCGTACCAGTCCGCCGATATCTCTATGTGTCTGGGGTCTGACGCGATCGAGTCTACGGCCTCGCGGTCGAAGGACTGCACGTCCATCAGCTTCTTGAGGAGTCCTTCCTTAAGAAGATCGACGAAATAGCCTGTTATGCCGCCAAGCCCGAAGCCGCCTCTAATATGACGTTTTTTCATGGCTTCCTTCATGAACGCGGTCACCGCGAGCGGGATTCCACCCGCGCCGGTCTGAAAGCTAAGCCCGTCCTTGAAGTAAGGGGAAGCCTCTATCAGCTTCGACGCGTTTTTAGCTATCAGAAGGCGCAACGGGTCCTGCGTCACGCGGGTCGTTCCGGAAACTATCCCGTCCGGATCGCCTATGCTCCCGACCTGAGCCACGAAGTCCACGTATATTCCGGGTATGGATATTGGCGCTATCGGATAGTGCTGGAGGTTGTCCGTGAGCGCGACCACGCAGTTTGCGCACTCGGCGTCGGTGAAGGCGTAGCCGAGGGCGCCGCACGCCGATTTCCCCGCCCTCCCGGAAATGTTGCCTCCGGTGTCCGCGGTCGGAGCTGCTATAAACGCGACATCTATGTGTACGTCGCCTGAGATGACAGCTCGCGGTCTGCCCCCGTGACTCCTCAGGACAACAGGAAACTCCATGCCGCCCTCCGAGACGAGCTGCCCTATGGGGCCGTTTACGGAGCCCATTATGCGGCGAATGACCCCGCTTCGGATGTGCGGAATTATCTCCTTGTGCACGCCGAAGAGAGCGGTCGGGAAAATCGACAGATCGCGAATTCCCATTCTCGCGCACTCGTCAATCACCTGGTTCACGATAAAGTCCCCGTTGCGCAGGTGGTGGTGGAAGGAAATCGTCATGCCGCTCTTGAGACCGGAAGCGGCTATCGCTTCCCTGACGCTGCCCAGCAGTTTTTTGCCGTCATTCGGAGTCCTGGCTCTGATTCTCGTGCGCGCGCTGAACCCTTCCGGCTTTCTGGCGAAAGCGCCTTCGAACAGCTTTTCGTCCGTGCTCCCATAGCCGTCGATATGTGACGGTATGTCCCTGTTCACCGCGTTAAGCGCCATTAGTCCCGCTCCCTTCCCGCAAAACGCCGGCGCGCTCAAGGGTGAACTCCGCCCGGCGAACGACCGGAAGATCGACCATGCGGCCGTCTACGGAGACCGCGCCGAGCCCTCTTGCCGCCGCGTCCCTCGCGGCCGACACTATCTTTCGCGCGCTCTCTATCTCGGCTTCCGTCGGCTCGTAAATAGCGTGAATTATCGGTATCTGGTTGGGGTGTATGACGCTCTTGCCGTCAAAACCGAGCTGTTTCGCGAACTCGACCTCGCGGCGCAGACCGTCTTCGTCAGCCACGCGCGGCCAAACAGTGTCGAGCGCGTCTACTCCGGCGGCGCGCGCCGCCACTATCATCATCCGCCGCGTCCACTCCATCTCCGTTCCCTCCTTGCTCCGGCTAGTCCGAAGGTCGGCCGCCAGGTCCTCTCCCCCCGGAATTATCGCCGTCACCCTGGGCGAAGACCTCGCGATGTCATACGCGTTCCAAACCCCGAGCGCGGTTTCGAGCAGGCAAAAGATCTTTGTCGCTCCGACAGGAACGCTTGACCCCGACTCCACCGCCGAGAGTTCGTCGTCAACGTCCCTCACGTTTTGCGGTGTTTCGACCTTCGGGACCCTGATCCCGTGAACTCCGTGCGGGACGACGACGGCGAGATCGCCGCGCCAGAACTCCGTGTCAAGACCGTTGATGCGGACCGTCGTCTCGCAGCCGTCGAACTCCCTGTACTTCAGCACCTCACGGACAAGTATGCGGGCGGCGTCCTTCTCGCTTCGCGGGACGGAATCCTCGAGGTCCAGTATCAGTCCGTCCGCGCCGAAGAGATGCCCCCTAGTGAGCATGTTCGGATTGTTGCCGGGCAGGTAAAGCATCGTGCGTCTCATTTGCCGGCCGTCTCCCTGTAGCGAAGATAAGCGGCTTCGACCCTCGCGCCGAGTACCAAGTCGAGAGCGCCGTTATCCTGGACGCTTACCAGTATATTGTCTGTCCCCGCGCTGTCGAGTTCTTCGAGTATCTGGACTATTTTCGTCTCCATCGCGCTCCTGACGCGCGACGACCCGCCGCCGGCTATCTCTATCCGTCTTCCCTCACCGGATCCGGTTACAGTCACAAGACAGTCCATGGATTCTATCGTTCCCGCCTGAGCCGCCGGAGGAGTTTCTCCAGACCTCATTCCACTACCCCCTTGGTATAGTTACGTGCGGTCATTATAACTCGCAGAGGCTGAGACGCAATATAAAAAATTTATGAAATTTATGAACACGTTAAATTCCTTTATGACTTTTATGATACAATGACAAAATCGATTCATGCTGACATCGGCATAGGGAATCCGGTTAAATGCCGGAACGGCCCCGCCACTGTGACCAGGACGAAACCGCAGGCAGCCACTGAAGTTTTCTCGAAAAATTTTGGGAAGGCGCGGGATTAGGATGAATGGGAGTCAGGAGACCGATCCGAAGTCAGGAGTCGCGGAAGTTCGACCTGCGAGGGCAGGCGTGCGCGCGTTGTCGGGTCTTTGAGATTCCGAATGGCACGGGCGCGGTATCGGGGATAAATCGATGTTGCGCTCATTATTTTGCCGGAAGGGAGATGCTTTTGTGAATACAGTAACGCCGGAATACGATAAAGACCCCGCAAGCATCGAGGAACGAAGTTTCGGGATCATCAGGAAGACGCTCTCCTGTTACGCCGTCGAGGATAAACTCCTTGACGTGGTAATAAGGGTCGTACACGCGGGCGGAGATTTCTCGCTGGCGAGCCTGATCGAATCCCGCAACGGAGGGCTCGATTCAGCGATGGACGCACTTGTCTCAGGCGGGCGGATATTCTGCGACGTGGAGATGCTGAAAGCTGGTATCTCCCGCAAGGAGTGCGCACGTCTGGGGCTGGATACGGTCTGTTTCATCGGCGATGAGGGAACCGTGGAAAGGGCGTCTAGGAACAGGGTGACGAGGGCGATGGCTTCGGTCGACATTGCGGTGGAGCGCGGGGTGAGGGTTTTCGCCTTCGGCAACGCTCCCAGCGCTCTCTTCCGTCTGCTCGAACATGCCGGGAAGGGCGCTCCGGTGGACTTCGTCTGCGGGATGCCGGTCGGCTTTGTCGGAGCGGCCGACAGCAAGGAGGCGCTGAGGGTCTCCACCGTACCCTCCATATTGCTTCGAGGCCCCAGAGGCGGCTCAGGTCTCTGCGCCGCCTGTATAAACGCGCTCCTGCGCATGGCGTGAATTTGAGACCAGTATTCTCAAACCATGAACAGGAGGAGATTTGTGTGTCTAATTCAGATTTTCAAGGATTCAGCCGAGGTTTTCGCTCTTTGGGCGGCGTTTTTATCGCCGTTGCGCTGTTCGCCCTCTTTCTCGCGCCGTGCGGTAAGGCTTACGCCGCTGAGACGGCCGAGATGAAGCGCGGAATACTGCTAGTGGCCTTCGGAAGCAGCGTTCCGGAGGGACAGGCGGCCATCTCCGCCGTGGAAGGCGCAGTAAAGCGCGCCTATCCTGAAACCGAGGTCAGAGTTGCCTTCACGTCTCGGATAATAATGCGCAAGATCGCAAGGGAACAGGACAAACTCATCGACGAACCGGCGATCGCGCTCGCAAAAATGGCGTACGAGGGCTTCACGCACGTTGCTGTCCTCTCGACTCACATCATTCCGGGCGCCGAATATCAGGACTTAGAGGCCGTAGTTGACGGCTTCAGGGTGATGAGGGAGCGCGGCACGAAGGCTGGGTTCGAGTACATCGGCCT
>JAISQP010000021.1 GCA_031274115.1 Synergistaceae bacterium | reverse complement strand
CCGCAGATCATCGAGAACGGACACCTGTTCGTCGCCCAGCCGCCGCTCTTCCGCGTGCAGGAGGGCAAGAACATCCGCTATTGTTACTCCGAGAAAGAGATGAAGGAGATCACGAGCGGAAGTACGAAAAACTCGCACATACAGCGCTACAAGGGGCTTGGCGAGATGAACCCGGATCAGCTCTGGGATACCACCATGAACCCCGAAAATCGCATAATCCTCAAAGTCAGCGTGGAGGACGCTCTCATGGCGGACGAACTCTTCGGGATTCTGATGGGCGACGCGGTCGAACCAAGGCGCGAATTCATAGAAGCCCATGCCCGCGAAGTCCGTAACCTGGATATATAATGGCTGACGTTGGCGAAAGGGCTCGGCGGGGGCGTCCAGATTGGGACGCTTATTTTCTTGCGATGGCCCTTTTGGCCTCGATGAGAAGCACCTGCGTGCGCCGCCGCGTGGGGGCAGTCATAGTGACAAACAGGCGAGTGCTCGCGACTGGTTACAACGGTTCTCCGGCAGGGACCAGACACTGCACGGAGATTGGCTGTCTCCGACAGGAGCTTGGCATTCCCTCCGGCGAGAGGCACGAAATCTGCCGCGGCTCTCACGCCGAGATGAACGCGATCGCGCAGGCGGCTTCATCGGGGACCGCGATTAACGGTTGTTCTGTATACTGCACCGCGGAGCCGTGTTCGATGTGCAGCAAACTCCTGATAAACGCGGGGTGCGATCGCGTAGTTTATCTTGAACAATATCCGGACGAGCTATCCCGTACGCTTCGCAGAGAGGCGCGCCTCAAATCAGAGGAGTACGGGGACTTGGAATCAGCGCTAGAGGTCCTGCGCGGCGCTGCCGTAAACGATCTGAAATAAACGGTACTGGAGGCGATTTGCGAGTGAATTTTACAAGGGACGAGTCCATCGAATTTTTCAAACAGCACAATAAGGACGAGACGCACTTCCGGCACGCTCTCGCCGTCGAGGCGGCGATGCGGCGATTCGCTAACCTCTACGGGGAGGACGAGGAGCTATGGGCCAGAGTAGGGCTGCTCCACGACATAGACTGGGAGATAACGCAATCGGTTGAGGCTGGGCACCCCGTCAAGGGCGGCGAAATGCTCAGGGAACAGGGGTACGACGAGGCGTTCGTGAGAGCGGTCCTGGCTCACGGGTGGGATTTCTCCGGGGTGGAGCCCATCTCTAAGATGGAGAAGACCCTGTATACCATCGACGAACTTACGGGTTTCGTCACCGCCGTGGCCTTAGTCCGTCCCAGCAAGTCGCTCATGGACCTTGAGACGAAGTCCGTGAAAAAGAAATGGAAGGACAAGGCCTTCGCGCGCGGAGTGGACAGAGACGTCATAGAACGCGGCGGCAAACTGATGGGCGAGTCGCTCGACTGGCTCATAGAGAACACGATTCTGGCGCTGCGGCCCGTCGAGCGCGAACTCGGACTAGGGGCAGCCTGAATTATAGCTGTATTTTGATTAGGAACGCTGATTAAATCACTAAAACGACATTTTGCTGTTTGCGAATACAGAGACCATCGAGGTTTTAATCGTTACCCTTTAGGGAACCACTGATTTAATAACCTTTGGTTATAAATGAGTAGATTTGTCCGCCCTCTTTGCGCTTGCCGCAAAAATGCTCCTCAACGTAGCTCTGCTACGCCTGCGGGCCTTTTTGCAACAACTGCTGCGAGAAGCGAACAAATCTACCGCATTTCACTCAAAGAACACTAAATCAGTGATTCCTTAGGCCTCTAACAATAAATCAGCCTTAGTTAGAGCGGCGCCCGCGTCAGTATCAACTACCCCCGGATACGTTGTACTGCTGATGTAGCCAACGAATTTAACCCGCATGATTATGCAAGTTTCAATAAATCAACATTTCCTTAAAAGGTAATCTCTTCACCGCTGTTGTGTATTAAAAAGGGGGGGTAAAAAATGTCGATCAATCTTATTCTGGCTGACGATCATCCGCTCACTAGAGCAGGGCTTTTGGCCTATCTCGCAAAGGAGCAGGACTTCAATGTGATAGGAGAATACGCTGACGGGGAGTCTGCGTGGAACGGCATCAAAGAACTGAAGCCGCAGGTGGCTCTTCTCGACATTAGAATGCCTGGTATGGACGGAGTTTCGATTACGCGAAAGATCAAAGAAGAGAGTTTGCCCGTTATATCTCTGATGCTGACGAGCTACGACGCCCAGCAGTATGTTCTCTCATCGCTCCGCGCCGGCGCCAGAGGTTACGTCCTGAAGTCCTCGACGGCGGACACTCTCGCCCGCGCGATACGCATCGTCGCCCGAGGCGGACTTTACCTGGACAGCGAGGTGGCCAGCACCGTTGAGGAGGGCGAGAATATGTCGCCGGAGCCGATCTCCGCGCGCGAGCGGGAGGTGCTTCTCCTGGCCGCGAAAGGGCTCTCCGGCAAGGAAATAGCCTCTCAGCTTTTTATAAGCGAGAGGACGGTCCAGACGCACCTCGCTTCTATCTACGACAAGCTCGGAGCGCGCAACAAGACCGAGTCGATGCTTTTAGCGCTCAAATACGGCGTTGTAATGCTGGAGGAGCTTCTAGACTGATACGGGGAGTCCGATTCAGAGGCGCGCTCGGGGAGGAACCGCTCCATTGAAGCCAAAAAGCCGACTCTTCTACCTTGCTTTGTCGGTTTTTCTGCCGCCGGTCGGCATTGTGCTGTTAGCAGCTTTGGACCTCGTCTATTCGCAGCAGAACATAGAGGCTCTGGCAAGGTCTTATGTCGAAAATTTCACGGAAATAATGGTCTCCCGTTTCGAAAGAGGCGGGGATATTTCCGCTTACGGAAAGACAAACCCGGACGGCTACGAAGGCGTACCGGGGTTGCATTCTTATATCGGGATGGGCCGCCTGCCGGGTATGCTTGTAGTCATTAACAATGATGGATCTGTCCTTTATGGCTCCCCGCGCCTCAGGAAAATAATAGACGAGCGCGGGTTTATCCCTCCTGTCGGAATTGCGACAGAGTTGTTCGACACGAACGGCGAACGCTTCACAATATGCGCTCTTCCCGCTTTCTTCGACAAGTATCTGGTGTTGGGCGCCATTTCCTGGCGTGACCTGCCGGGAACGACGCTGCGCACCATTTATCTCTGGCCTCTTCTGATAGGTTCGGTCGCGCTGTGGGGAGCAGTCTCGATCTGGAGACTCTGGAGGGAGGTCCTTCTCCCGCTCGGCAGTCTGGAGCGGGAGATTTCATCACTCAAGTGGGGTGAGGAGATTCCGCTCCAGACACAAACTGACGCCGCATACGAACTTCAGAAGCTGCGGTCCACATTTACGCGCGTCGCGCACGACGCCATCAACCGGGTCTCAATAATCAGGACCTGCATGAACGACCTCGTCAGCGTACAGGAGGCGGAGCGCACGAAGATATCCAGAGACATCCACGACGGCCCCTTGCAGGATGTCACCGCTCTGATTCAGCGCATTCACCTGGCGAAGCTGCCGGATAACAAGCCCGAGGACACGAGGCGGGAGCTGGAGCTTGCGGAGAAGATAGCCATGGCCACGGTGAGGGAGATGCGAGGGCTCTGCGATTTCCTGAACCCGCCGTGGCTGGAGCTCGGCCTGCAGCAGGCGCTCACCGAACTGACGGAACGCCAGTCGACACAGTACGGCGTACGCATTTTCCTCGACGTCGACGAAGATATCGAGTTCTCGGAGTCAATCACGCTCGCGTTCTTCAGAGTCGTACAGGAGGCTGTGACAAACTCCGTCCGCCACGGCGAGGCGAAAAATATATGGGTCGACGTCAAGAAGGACGAGAGGGGCTTCGAGCTCTGCGTCCAGGACGACGGGCACGGCTTCGACATGCACGAGAGCGGCACTGCCGGTCTCAGGGTAGAGGGGCATAGGGGGCTTTCGAATATGGAAGAGCGTATGGCGCTCGTCGGAGGCTCCCTGAAGATCATCTCCTACCCGGGAGAGGGTACCTGCATAAGAGGACTTATTCCTTAAGGGACTGTATATCTTCCACCTGATGAGTTAAAATTTACCAGACGTTAAAGGCTTTATAGGGAGGCGTAATCATGCCGTCTGACGCAGTGATCTTTCAGAAAGCAACCGTTTCTTCATGGAGACGGCAATGAATTTCGTTGCCTGTATTAAAAACCGCGTACCCATCGGGGTCCTGAAATGGTTGATCGTACTTGCGGCCGTTGCCGTTGTTTTCGCGGCTCTCGCAGTCTCGAGAGGAACAGGAGTCAGCGCCGGGCTTCTG
>JAISQP010000019.1 GCA_031274115.1 Synergistaceae bacterium | reverse complement strand
TCGATGACGTTCATTATCTGTTTTGTCGCCTGCGACTCCAGCCACTCGATCGTGCCGATGTTCTCCTCTATGGGAAAAATGGCCTTCGGGTTGATGATCCTGGGCCAGTCGCAGAATTTCGCGAAACGCTGGTATTTGTTGGGATCGGTGGTGTTTGTCACGGAGAGCGTGTAACCTCCGCGGCCATGGAAAGCCTCGTTGAAGTGTATAATTTTGGTTCCCTTCGATCCGGCTATAGCCTCGCCTTTTGTGACCTTGCCCCTCTCCAGGAGCTTGTTCACCTTCCAGTCCATGGCGACCTTGAAAGCGTTTTCGACCGCGAGCGTACCATAATCGACGAGGAAGATATGGTTGAACCCCTCGGGTATGGCGACCTCCCCGAAGGTCTTGACGAAATCGCCCATCTCCTGAGTATAGATGTCCGAGTTCGCGACCTTGTTAATCGCGGCGCGGAAAATCTGCTCCTTGAACTCGTCGTTGGCCAGCTTTGGGTGATTCATTCCAAATGGGGCGGAGGCAAAAAAAGTATAGAAATCAAGCCAGTCCTCCCCGGTCTTCGCATCGATCACGTGACTGCCGCTCGATTTCTCCATGTCGATGACAATGTCGTAGCCGTCTCTCAATATCCATTTTTCAAGAACAGGAAAAACCTCATTCGGCGATACGTCAAACTTTGCGGACATAATCTGTTACCCCCCTATGTTATGTGTTATACCTGTCAATGCGCGTTTTCGCGATTTAATCAGTGTTTCCTAAGAACTCAATTGGAAAAAGTATAAGCCTATAAGCGATTTAACCAGTAAATATTTTGATACTATATCACGATTTTTTTTTATAGTACAACAGGGTATTCCCGGCGGCTTATCAAATAATCAAGGACGGATTCGACGCTCAGCCGGAGCATGTTCGTATTGGCCACTTTTGTGTAATAACCCATGTGCGGCGTCGCCACGACATTCTCCATAGAGGCGAGGCCCCAGTCGGCCGGCGGTTCGCCGTAGTGGACGTCTATCGCGGCCCCAGCGATCCCGCCGCCGCGCAGCATGTCCTCCAGGGCGGCGTAGTCGACTATCTGCGCCCTGGATGTGTTGATAAAATACGAACCTTCTTTCATAGCGCCCAATAATTTTCTCGAGATTATCTTTTCCGTTTCGGCGGAGTATTTCAGGTGAACCGAGACTATGTCGGATTCCTTCATTAACGTCTCGATATCCACGTACCTCACTCCGTATCTGTCGGTCAATTCCTGTTTCGGGTGTATGTCGCAGGCTAGCGTCTTAGCGCCGAGGAGAGAAATTTTCTGAGCGACCAGGCTGCCGACCGCGCCCGTTCCAATTATGCCGACCGTAGAGGACGACAGCTCCATGCCCAGCAGCCCGCTCAAGTCCCAGGATTTATTTTTCATGCGCCTGTCAGCGGCCGGGATTCCCCTTATTGCGCACAGGATGAAACCGAGCGTAAATTCCGCTACGGAGTTGCTGCCATATTCGCCTATGCCGCGAACCAGTATCCCTCTCGAATTGCAGTGTCCCACGTCCACGTAGTTGTTATAGCCGATCCCGATGAATTGTATAAATTTCAGCCTTGTGAGCAGGTCTATCAATTCGTTGCCGGGCTGGTTGATCTTGATGAATATGACCTCGGCGTCGCGGCCGCGCTCGTACAGAACTTCCTGCGAGCAGGGCAGGTCGTCGTAGCACTCGACCTCGCCAAACTCACGGAGCGGAGAAACTATCTCTTCCCCGCCAAAGACGTTCAGGCGATAATCCTGATCGATAAAGACAATCTTCAAAACAGCCGGCCTCCTGTCCCTGCGCGCGCCTTTACCGTCTACCGCGCATGTACGCGCTTCTCAGAGCTTGAAAATAACCCCGGTCGCCGCGCCGGCGGCTATTATCCACACAGGGTTGATTTTTGTAAAAATCATGAGCAGCAACGCTATCAGCCCAATGCACCACGTAGACGCCCCCTTCATGGACGACGGCGCCATGCTGTAGGCAGTGTATGCCAGCATCGCTACCACGACTGGTCTGAGGCCCTTCAGCATGCTCAATATCTTGGGGTTGTCCTTTACCATTCCAACCAGCTTGAGCAGCAGCAGCACCAGAATTATACTGGGGAGGATCATGCCGAGGACGGCCATCGTCGCCCCGGCGAAACCTGCCACCTTATGCCCTATGACTGCCGCCATTTTGGTCGCTATAGGGCCTGGCAGAGCGTTTCCCACAGCAAGGGCGTCCATGAAGTCCTCTATATGCATCCATTGGCGAACCTTGACGACTTCGGTCTGCAACAGCGGTATGACCGAAGGTCCTCCGCCGTAAGCCGCGCAGCCAAGCTTTGCCATTGTAAAAAACAGTGTAAATAAAATTTTCACGTTCAAATGCGTCACCTCTCTTGTTTTATGCGGACATTTTATCAGATGCCAATTTGATTTTAAACAGGTTTTAATGACAAAGCGGAGATGTCGAATAATCGCTTTTACTCCTTTAACTTCATGCCTCGGATTTCAAAACCGACATAAATTCGAGGGGCGTACTAAAATTACAGTCGCTTATCCCAATTTCTTTCATTAAGCGCGCCATTTCATCCCAGTGAAAGACGAAGTGCCTCTGCATGGCTTCCACCGCGGCGCCGTAGTCCCTGTCGAATATCGCGTTCGCAACTGTGATGTGCTCGTTTACGCTTAAGGACATCCTCTCGCGGGTCGGCCAATTTATCTCCTTCCTCCACAGAAGATATTTTTCCGCTTCAATGAGGTGCAGCAGAAAAGCCTCCAGGAGTTCGTTTTTAGAGGAGTTCGCTATGCGGCGGTGAAAATCGACGTCCGTTTTCCTGAACAGCTCTTTGTCGAAGTCGTTCAACGCCTGTTTGAATGTGGCGCACAAAGCTTTTATCTCGGCGATGTCACGTTCGTCAGCTCTCATGGCCGCGATGCCGGCCAGAATCGGCTCGGTAAGACTGCGAGCCTCAAACGCGGTAAAAGATCCGCCGCACTCCTCTATTTTTTTGAATGTCTGGAGTATGATCGGCTCGTGCGATAAGCCGGCGCGGAGATTCGCGACGGACGCCTCCCTTATGTATGTGCCATCCCCGGCGCGCCTCTCGATTATGTCGACTATCTCGAGTGCGCTCAGCGCCTCACGGACGACGGACCTGCTGACTCCAAATTCTCGCGAGAGCTCCAGTTCGTTGGGTAGCCTTGACCTTGCGGGAAAAACCCCCGCTTTTATTCTGTCCGCTATTTGTTTATAAACGAGTGAGGACTTTTTGGGCATATTTAAATTTTCAAACAGTCGCTCCACCTCGCATTAGACGTCTTATATCGCTCTAATTCATTAAAAAACAAGCAGTAAGAAATAGGCGGTTGACAATTCTAAAGACGCATGATTAAATGTCAGACATCTTACATTTCCTCGATAATCCGTATTTTAAGTTCTTTAACGGTAGCGTGTCAAGCTCGTTTCTAATCATCTACCGAAAATTTTCAGGAGGTGTGGCGTATGGTTCACAAGGTTGTTGGTATCTTCAGCGGTTGCAGCTCGTTTGACGATTATTCCGTCGAGCGCGCTCTCTTTGCGGGACGTGACATCGAGATTGTCGGGGTGAATGACGCGAGCGAATTCGCCGCCGCGAGAGGGAGCTTCGACGCGCTGATTCTGACGAACGCTAAAGTCACGGGGGAAGTCATGAGCGGTATGCCGCATTGCGAGGTTGTTTGCAGGCATGGGCAGGGCTTCGACAACATCGACGTTCCAGAGGCTACGTCGCGGGGCATAAAGGTCTGCAATGTCCCCGGCTTCAACACCGACGAGGTCTCGGATCACGCTCTGGCGTTCGCCCTGATGCTTGGCAGGAACATCCCTTTCTACAGTCACGAGGTAAAGGTAAATCATATCTGGAGCTTCAACTCGTTTCCAGCCAATATTAAAATTTGCGAGATGAACCTGGCTCTGCTCGGTTTCGGTCGCATATCGCGCAGGCTCGCCGAAAAAGCGCGCCCGCTCTTCGGAAAAGTGACGGCGTATGACCCGTTCATGGACCTCGAAATCGCGCGCAAAATCGGAGTCGAGGCGTACGGCGACATGGACTCCCTGATAAGGGACGCCGATATTCTGTCGATTCACGTGCCGCTGTCGAAGGAGAGCTATCACCTCGTCAGCGCGGAGAAACTCGAAATGATGAAGCCGACCGCGTACCTCATAAACTGCGCGAGAGGAGCGCTCGTCGATAACGACGCGCTGAACGACGCTTTGGAGAATGGGCGTCTGGCCGGCGCCGCGGTCGACGTCGTGGAGCCCGAGCCGTCTCCGGCGGAACATGTTCTGTATGACCAGAAAAAGTGCGTGGTCACGCCTCATGTGGCGTGGTACACGTCCACCGCGATAAAGCGCATGAGGATTGAGGCGGCGGAGTCCGCTCTAGCCGTGTTCGATGGGCGTCAACCTGGCGGATGCGTCAACTGACCGCTATTCGTCCAGAAAAAACATATAGGAGGAGTATGAAATGTCAATGAGAAAGTCTGTGTTGTTTTCTGTTTTTTGCGTTTTCCTGTTGGTTTTGTTCTGCGGGGTCACGAGTTCGGAGGCGGCTGCCAAGTATAGGATGAAGTACGCCAGCGTCGGTTCGGACACTCACCCAACCGCGAAGGTAGCTGCGGAACTCGCCAAATTCCTGGCTGAGAGGTCGAACGGAGAACTGGAGCTGACCGTGTTCAGGAACTCGTCCCTTGGAGGGGACAGGCAGGTCACTGAGGGGATGCAGATAGGCACTGTGGAAATGGGAGTAGTCGGATCATCAGTGCTCGTGGCTTTCGAGCCCAAGGTCGGGGTCTTCGACTTCCCCTTTATCTTCAAGACTGAGGAAGCGGCGTACAAAGCGCTCGACGGCGACGTCGGCGACACGATCAGGGAACTCCTGCTGAAGAAGGGGCTCCGTGTGCTGGCCTATGGAACGAACGGCTACAGGCATATGACGAACAGCCGAAATCCGGTTCACAAGCCCGAGGACCTCAAGGGCCTGAAAATACGCACAATGGAAAACCCGATATTCATCGAGACGTTCAAGCTTATGGGCGCGAGCCCGACGCCGATGAGCTTCAGCGAGCTGTTCACCGCGTTGCAGCAGAAGACCGTCGACGCCCAGGAGAACCCGATTCTGTTAATCTACTCCTCAAAGCTCTACGAGGTTCAGAAGTACATATCAAAGACGGGACACGTTTACGCGGTGGCGCCTCTTCTCATGGGCGAGAAGTTCTTTCAGAGCCTTCCGCCGGAGCATCAGAAGACCGTACTGGAGGGCGGCAAGTTCTTCGAGAAGCGCCAGCGCGAGATGATGCACGAAAACGAGGCGTTGTTCGAGGAGGCCATGAAGAAGGCGGGCGTTGAGATAAATGAGCTTACGCCTGAGGAGAAAGACGAATTCGTAAAAGCCTGCCAGGAGGTATATGCCAAGTTCGAGGCGAGCGTCGGCAGAGACCTGCTGGACAGAGCTATCAAGGCGAACGACTGACGGGTTTAAAATCGCGGCCGGGGCCCTCCGCACAGGGCCCCGGCTTATCGGAAAGACGCTTCGGGCGTGGGTTGGGCGCGTGACAGAGGGGAGAGAAGAATGAAAAAAATAATCGCGAATCTCGATGAGTACGTTCTGATGACGATGCTCGCGTTTTCGACGACGCTTATATTCCTCCAGGTCGTGATGAGGTATGTGTTCAGGGACTCGCTCTCCTGGAGCGAGGAGCTGGCGAGGTATATGTACGTATGGCAGACCTGGGTGGCGTCCAGCTACGCGGTGAAGAGGGGAAGGCACTTGCGGATCACGAGCCTGGCGGACAAGGCGCCGGGGAGATTCCGCGTCGTTATCGAGATAGGAGTGCTGCTCCTGTGGCTGGCCTTTTCCATCTTCCTCTGCTGCTTGTCCGTGTCGCTCTGCCGGATGATATTCAATCAGGGACAGACGTCGACCGCGATGGGCGTGCCGATGTGGATAGCCTATCTGGCGGTTCCCATCGGAACGGTTCTCATGTCGTTCCGTCTCGTTCAGCAGCTCGTGATTAACTTCAGCAAGCTGAAGACCTCCGGCGACGCCGGTTAGGGGTGAGACGGAATGGATATAGTATTTCTTTTCGTTTTAATGGGCGGCCTGATGACAGCGAGCATTCCGATAGGGATAGCGATAGGCATAGCGACCGCCGTAAGCATGACGATGTTCAGCAATTTGCCGCTTGTCTTCATTCCGCAGTACTGTTTTACGGCGATAGACTCGTTCCCTCTGCTCGCCATTCCCTATTTCACGCTTGCGGGAAACCTGATGGGCGGCAGCGGCATTTCGAAGAGAATCGTCCTCTTCGCCGAGAGCCTGGTCGGCTTCATCACCGGCGGGCTGGCGATGATAACAGTCACCGCGTGTATGTTCTTCGCCGCGATCTCGGGTTCCGGTCCGGCGACAGTGTCGGCGATCGGCTCTTTCATGATACCCCAGATGAAGGAGAAGAAATACGACGGGGCCTTTGCCGCCGCTCTCACCGCCGCGGCGGGTTCGATCGGGATAATAATCCCGCCGTCCATACCTTTCGTGCTCTACTGCGTCATAACGGGAGCGTCCGTGAGCGACTTGTTCCTGGCCGGCGTCATACCGGGCATAATGATCGGCGTCGCCCTCATGGTCACGAGCTATTTCATCGCGAAGAAAAGAGGCTATCCCGTCGCGATCGAGCGCTTCAGCCTTATCGGGGTGTTCAGGGCGTTCCGCAAGTCGTTCTGGGCTCTCCTCGTCCCAGTCATAATAATGGGGGGGATTTACGGAGGAGTGTTTACTCCGACCGAGGCTGCGGTGATCGGAGTTTTTTACGCGTTGTTTGTCGGTTTTTTCATCCACAGGGAGCTCTCGCTCGACGGAGTGCTCAACGCGCTGCGTGAGACCATAGTGGTAAACGGGGCCGGTACATTCATTCTAGGGCTCTCGATGTCGTTCGCGACCTACCTCACGATAGAGCAGATTCCGATGCGCATCGGCGAGTGGATAGTCTCCATGTCGTCTTCCAAATACGTGGTGCTGCTTTTGATAAACATATTCCTCCTGATCGTCGGGTGCTTCATAGACAACCTTTCGTCGATGATCATCCTCACTCCGATCTTCCTTCCGGTTGTCCACGGGTTAGGGGTTGACACCGTTCACTTCGGTCTTTTCATGACCGTCGCTCTGGGCATAGGTTTCGTGACTCCGCCGTTTGGCTCCAATTTGTTCGTGGCTTCCACCGTGTCCAGGGAGAGGATAGACAGCATATCGTCGAACGCCGTCCCGTTCATATTGGCAATGATCGTGGTTCTCTTCATTCTGACATACGTCCCCTGGTTCAGCATGGCGCTTGTCAACCTGACGCGCTGACAGATCGCCGGCGAGGGGCCGATGAACGGATCTGACCGAATATTTAAGGTAAAGGAGATTGGCATGGATAAGATAAAGCTTCCAAACAAAAGATTCGCGTCCATAAAACTAGGAGGGGGAATAAGGGACATCGTCGATCTGGCAAACAAGATCGAGGCCGGAGGAAAGAAGGTCTTTCACCTCGAGATCGGGCGTCCCGACTTCGACTCTCCTGCGATTGCCAAGGAGGCCGCGAAGAAGGCCCTGGATGACGGCATGGTCCACTACGCGGATATGAGGGGAGTTCTGGAGCTGCGCAAGGCGCTGTCCGCGAAGCTGAAGCGCGAGAACTCGATCATCGCCTCCGAGAACGAAATACTGGTGACGGTCGGCGCTCAGGCGGCTCTTATGGCAGCGATGCTGGCCTCGCTCGACGAGGGGGACGAGGTCATAGTTCCAACCCCCTGCTTCGGGGCTTACATCTCACAGAGCGCGCTGCTGGGGTTCGACGTTAAGCGGGCGCCCTGCCGGATAGAGGACGGCTTCCTCCTCAAGGCTCGCGACATAGAGCCGCTTATAACGAAAAAGACAAAGCTGATCGTGATCAACACGCCGAATAATCCGACAGGGGCGGTTATCACCCGCCATGAGATCGAGGAGATAGCGAAACTGGCGAAAAAACACGACCTGCTCGTCATCTCGGACGAGTGCTATGAGCGTTTTCTCTATGAAGGGGAACACGTCAGCATAGCGTCGCTGCCGGATATGGCCGACAGGACGGTCACCGTCGGCGCCGCGTCCAAGACGTACTCGATGACGGGGTGGAGGGTAGGATATATGGTCATGCCGTCATGGATGACCGCCTACGCAAATAGGGCTCACCTCGCGATGAACACGTGCGCCGCGACATTTCCCCAGTACGGCTACGCCGCCGCGTTGAACGGCGCGGAGGGCGATGTCCAGACCATGATTTCCGAGTATAAAGAGCGGCGCGATCTCGTGGTGAGTTATCTGAAAGATATGCGGGAGCTGGATTTTGTGACGCCGGAAGGAGCGTTTTACGTGCTGCCTTCAGTGAAGCGGACGGGCATGAGTTCGACGGAGTTTTGCAACTTCATGCTGGAGGAGGCCGGTGTGGCGCTCGTTCCTGGGGAGGCTTTCGAGTCCCCCGGGTTTGTGCGCGTCGCTTACTGTAAACCGAAGGATTATCTGAGAGAGGCGATGGAGAGCATGAAGGCCGCGCTCGGAAAATTAAAGCCGGCCGCCGCGAAATGAGCGGCGCGTCTGTGTGGAGGGGTTATGCGTATGCAAAAGCCTGACAGTATTTATTTAGGCGGCAGAGTTTATACGGTCGATCCGAAATTCTCGGTCTGCGAGGCCCTCGCGGTCGCGGGAGGCAGACTGCTCTGGGTCGGAAGCGACGAACAGGTGAGGAAATACGCCGGCGCCGGGGTCAGGGAGTTCGACCTGAAGGGCCGCGCGGTTCTGCCCGGTCTCGTGGAGTCGCACCTGCACTTCCTGTCGGTCGGGGAAGTCCTGATACAGATCAACTGCTTTCAGAAGAAGAAGGAACAGATTCTGGCCGAGGTGAAGTCCGCGAGCGAATCCCTTAAACCCGGCGAATGGATAGTCGGGCGGGGGTGGAACGAGCTGGACTGGGACGAACCGGTCCTCCCGACGAAACAGGATTTCGAAAGAGCCGCTCCGGGCGCGCCTGTCTGCCTGATCAGGGTATGCGGTCACACCTCATGGGTCAGCGAGGCGGCGCTTGCGGCGGCGGCGATAACGAGAGATACGCCGAGTCCCGTCGGAGGTGAAATATTCAAGGGTCCGGACGGCGAGCCAACCGGCATACTGACCGACACAGCCGCTCACATGGCGCGCTCGAAGCTGCCGACCCTTTCAAGAGAGAGAAAAAAAGAGGCTTACCTCGCGGCTCAGCGCGAATTTTTTTCGCATGGGCTTACGTTTATCCACGACATGGCCGCTAACATAGGATACGATTACGGCGTGATCGAGTTTTTAAAGGAGTTGTACCGGGAAGGCGCGTTAAAGATCGGCATGGCGTCGTATGTGGCGGCAAGCAGCGCCGAAGACGCGTATAAAGTTGGTCCTGAGTCTGGGCTGTTTGGCGATCTTTACACTGTCAGGGGCATAAAATTTTTCACGGACGGTTCGCTTGGAGCGAGGAGCGCGTGGATGCTGGACGATTACTCCGACCGCCCCGGGCATCGCGGAAACGCCCGTTTCAGCGACGACGAGCTCTATGAGCTTGTACGGGCCGCGAGGGCAAACGGTTTTCAGCCCGCGACGCACGCGATTGGAGACGCCGCCAACCGTCAGGTGTTGAACGTCTATGAGCGGGTGCTGCGCGAGATCCCGGAGCCCAAGGATCACCGTTTCAGGATCGAGCACTCTCAGATACTGCACCCGGACGACATAGCCCGCTTTGGCGAGATCGGGGCGATCCCGTCGATGCAGTTTGTACACTGCACATCGGACAAGAACATGACCGAGGACCGGATCGGGGCGCACAGGCTTCCGGGGGCGTTTGCCTGGCGGAGAATGCTGGACATGGGGCTCGTCATACCTGGCGGTTCGGACGCGCCTGTAGAGCTGGTAAACCCGTATCACGGAATCTACGCCGGAGTGACGAGGAAGGGCCGTGACGGGACGCCGGAGGGAGGCTGGAGGGCCGATCAGAAGGTAACCAGGGAGGAAGCTCTCCGCGCCTTCACGATATGGGGCGCTCACGCGGCTTTCCAGGACCATGTCCGCGGTTCGCTGGAGGTCGGGAAGAGGGCGGATTTCGTTGTGACGGACAGAGACATAATGACCTGCGAAGAGGACGGGATAAAGGATATCAAAGCCTCAGCCACGATACAGGGCGGCGAACTCGTGTACGGCGAGCTGTAAAACGGGCGGGCCATGGGTTATATGTCGTCGGTCTGGTTTCTCAAGATCTTTTTATTTGGGTGCGTCGCTCCGTATATAGCGAGATCTTATCAGGACAGGATAAAGCTGCGGGCGTCTTATCAGACGCTCGCGCTCTCCCTTATATGGCTCGGAGGGCAACTCTCGGACAAGGGCAGACCGCCCGACATGTTCGTACTGCTCGGATGGCTCTTCATCTACGGTTTCGGAGCGCTGGTCATCTCTTATGGCGGAACCGGCGAATGAAAACCGATTAACAGATGCGGAGGCTGTTAGAGTTTTGATCGCCAGAGGAAAAGTCAGGCGCGATTTTTCGGTTTTTTGCGCAGCGTTGACGATGTGATGAGGTTAAAACATGATAAACTATTAGCGTTTATTAACTTTTGCGTCGTCGTTGCCAATTCGGAACCCAGACGCCGCCACGGAGGAGAAGTATCATAAGGAACGCGATTCGCGGGAGTCTTAAAATTGTTTGCCTGATATCGCTCGTCTTTTTTTGCCAGGCGCCTGCGTTAGCTGCCGGAGTTGTTCCGCCGTTGATTGACAGGGAGGCCTCGGGAGAGGCTTTCATGTCGGCTTACGGCTTTTTTTTGCAGAATCGCCTCTGGAACTGTTTGGACTCCCTGGACGAGGCCTTGAGACAGAACACGTATTTCGTGGACGTTTATTATCTGAGAAGCTTGGCTTTGAGAAGGCTCGGACGCTATAAAGAAGCTATCGGCGCGATGACTTCCTACCTGGAGGTGCGCCAGGACGACTACAGGGCGCAGATAATTCTTGACAGCATGAAGGGGCAGTTCGCGCTTCTCCGTCGGACTCTGTATCCGAATGAAATCATGAACAGCTTATTTCTCGAGAGGCTTACAACTGGCGCTTTTCTGAAAATCCCGATATACGACAAGGAATCGTATTCTGGCATGAGAGGTCTGGGTAAGATCAGCGCCGCCGGAGATTTTGTCTTTGTCTGCGACACTCTGGGTAACTCTCTGTTGGTCGCTGGCCGGAACGGCAGGTCCGGCATGACCAGGCTGGATGTGGAAGCTCCTGTCGCTGCCGTTCCTCTCGCTCCCTCGGAAGCGCTTCTGTTCCAGAAGAGCGGGGACGTGAAGAGACTCTCGATGGACTCAAGGAGTTGGAGCCTCTCCGCCACGCCGGTTGGCAGTCTCGACGTCAATGTCTCGGACGCGGCTCTCATAGACTCGACGCTGTTCGTGATCGCGGACAGGACCGGGCAGTCCCTGCGTTTTTACAGCCTCCCTTCGCTTGCGGAAGTAACGAGCTGGAGTCCGCCGGAAAGCGAGGAAACTCGCAAACTCTTCGAGCCTGTCGCCGCGGCTTCCCACGGTCCATTTACGGCGGTAGCGGATCGCGGCAACGGGAGGGTTTACGTTCTCGACTCATTCACGCTTGCGGTGCAGGACATGTTCGAGGCGGAACTTCCCCGCGACGTCGAATGGGGTTCTCAAGGCGAGCTTTTCGTTGTCTCCGAGAGCGGCCGGCTGTATCGCAGATTCCCGACGGCATTGAGCGATACTGGCCCGGAGTTGGTAGCGGACGGCATGAATAACGCGTGGAGCGTCTCGTGGATGAACGGCGGCCTGATCATATCCGATATTTCGGCGAGGATGTGGTGGAAGGGCGGCGCCAGTCCGAAAGGCGACGGCGCTCTAGGCGCCCTGACGCTCCACAGTCCGTGGATTGAGGAGAAGGCGGGAAACGGAGAACAGCGCCTGATGCTTCGCGGCGCCGCGTCTTCCGCCTTCCTGGATTTCATGCGCGGCAAGGCGCCTGATATTCAGGTCGTATGGAGGAACGAAGTCCGGCCTTCCCGCGTGACTGAGGTGAGCGCGGACAAGACTGGTGCGATTTTTTATTACTCTCCGAATCCGAGTGAGAATATCGTGAACGACGACGTCAGGAGGGCGTCGTCGATTTCGGATGTGATCGCCGATATAGCGGCGGCGTCACGCGGGGGTAGGGCGCTGCCGAAGGCGCTTGTGCTCGATACCAGGATATCCGGAACGAACGACGAGTTGGAGACGTTTTTCGGTTTCCTGCTTCAACACAGCGTTCGTCTTGACTTGTGGGCGGTGAAGAGGCCTCCCTCAGCTCTTGTGATGCGGATATCGCAGATGACAATGGGGAACTCGTACTACTCCGCGTCACTCGACAACATACCGCTCGGAGACGGAGAGGAGTGGATGCTAAGTGTGCCGTTGCCGCCTGAAACGGCCACCTATGGCTATCCTTCCGACGCCACCATGTCGGTTTTCGCGACAGTCGACGTCATACGCATGACCGACTGGATTCCGCTCTGGCCGTCGCTCTTATCGAGGGAACCCGTCTCTGGCGGGGTAAACGAGGTCATGAATTGAACTTTTTTAGAAGGGTAGAGATGTAGAAGCAGATGGAAAGGCTTGTGGAAAGAGCGCTAAACGGAGATACGAGGTCTGTCGCGAAGCTGATAAGCGCTGTGGAAAGAAGAGACTCCATCTTGGAGGAGTTGATGAGGCGGATTTATCCCCGCTCGGGCAACGCGCGCATAATAGGGATAACAGGCAGCCCAGGAGCGGGTAAGAGTACACTTGTGTCGTGTCTGATATCCGGGTTCAGGGCAGCGGCCAAGAAAGTCGCGATCATCGCTATCGATCCTTCGAGCCCTTTTACGGGGGGAGCTATTCTCGGCGATCGCTTGAGAATGCAGGAACACGCGCTCGACATGGGCGTGTTCATCCGCAGTATGGGTTCCCGCGGGAACTTGGGCGGGCTTTCCGGAGCTACTCGCGAGGTTGCCCTTGTGCTCGACGCGTGCGGATTCGACGTCGTGCTGATTGAGACTGTGGGGGTTGGACAGTCCGAGGTTGACGTGGTCAAGGTCAGCGACACCGTATGTCTGGTCCTTGTCCCGGGCCTGGGTGACGACGTTCAGGCGATGAAAGCCGGCATCATGGAGATTGCGGATATATTTGTCGTTAACAAGTCCGACAGAGACGGGGCGGACAAAGTTGCGGCCGACGTGAAGGTTATGCTCGATATGATACCAGCTCGAGACTGGCGTCCGCCTGTTTCGCTCGTTTCCTCTATGCAGGGGGTTGGAGTTGAGGCGGTGATTGAGAACATCGAGCGACACGGGGAGTATCTTTCGAGCACAGATGAGGGCAAATTGCGCAGGTTGGCGAAGATAGAAAACGAAGTGGGGGAGCTTCTGAGGCGAGGAGTGTTTTCACGTGTGGAGAACGCGTGGAGTTTCGCGCGCGAGTCTGGCGTTCTGGGCGATATCGAGAATAAAAAGACTGACCCATATGCGGTCGCCGAAGGTCTTTTAGATAAAATTATAGTGAAGCGATGAGAGCGAGAAAGATGCGCCGTGAATTTATATACGGGCGCATGGTTTGCGGCTCGGAGCGCTGGATCTGACATATCCCGGCGGGAGGATAAAACAATG
>JAISQP010000212.1 GCA_031274115.1 Synergistaceae bacterium | reverse complement strand
AACAAAACGCCCGCGGTCAGGAGTGAGTTCCCAGCTCGTCATCTCCGAGGCTTTCCCGCTATCGACCGCGATGATCACGTAAGAATAAAACGGCAGGGCGTGTTCGCGGTCGTAATCGGACGGACTGGAGGGGTGATCGGGATGGGAATGATAGAAGCCGAGCACATCCAAACCCCGTTTGCGAGCGAACAGTTCAGCCCGCATAAAATCGTCCGGCTCGATGACGAAGCGATGATATCGCTCCCCGTCCTCGCGGGAGTTGCGCACAGGAAGTATCTCTGTCACGATCTTCGCGCCGCTCTCCTCCAGCCTGCCCAGCAAAACGCCGCAGCACTCGTCCGGATACTCCCTCTCCCCCTCTCCGCCAATTGACAGCCGCAGAGCCTCCGGCAGAAATATCACTTCGAATCCTCCCAGAACGGGTCGGAGAGGTATCTCGTCCCATTATCGCAGAGCACGGTGACGACGACCGACCCCTCGGGCAGCGTCCGCGACAGGGAGACCGCCGCCGATACGTTTGCGCCGGAACTCACGCCGACGAATACGCCCTCCTCGCGGGCGAGCCGCCTTGTCATCTCATAGGCAGCTTCGGTCGTAACGGTTATCACGCCGTCCGATACGCTCTCGTCGTAGATGCCCGGTTTGATCGTGCTTTCCATATGCTTGGCGCCCTCTATACCGTGGAAGGGAGAATTAGGCTGCACGGCAACGGCTTTGATCCGTTCGTCGCAGTCCTTCAGACGGCGCGACACGCCCATAAAAGTGCCGGACGTCCCCATCCCGGATATGAAATGCGTCACCCCGCGCTCCGTTTGAGCCCATATCTCAGCCCCTGTGGTCTCGTAATGCGCCTTCGGGTTCTCGGGGTTGTTGTACTGGTCCGGATAGAAATAGCGCCCCGGATTGGCCCTTACCGCGGCCTGAGCGGCGAGAAAAGCTCCGTCCGACCCCTCCAGAGGGTCGGTCCCGACGATCTCCGCGCCGTAGCTCAGGATAATTCTTTTACGTTCCGGGCTGGCGTTTCGCGGCATGTAAAGGGTGACTGAGTAGCCAAGGGAGGCGCCGATCATGGCGTAGGCTATGCCGGTATTGCCGCTTGTAGCGTCCACGATGGTCTTATCCTTCGTGAGCGTCCCTTTCTTTATGCCGTCGAGTATCATGGCGCAGGCCGCTCTGTCCTTGACCGAACCGCTCGGGTTGCAGAACTCGGCCTTCGCCATCAGACGAACGCCCGGAATGTCCGCCGCAACCTTGCAGAGTTCGATCAGCGGCGTATTGCCGATAAGATCCAATATGCGCATCCGTCGTCACCTCCAGACGGGGAACCTGAATCTTCCGTATCCCCAAACATTCCATGCTCAGCGCGCTGAAATACAGGCGAGAATTTTTGCAATTTCATGTAAACAGTCAACAGAAGTTCAATTTCAACGCATGGTACATGAGAATAATATTACTTGTCAATATCGATTTTTTGTTAAAACATATCCGTAAATAAAGGATTTTTACTGTAAACACACCGAGAAATAGAAAAATATAATTGAAAGTTTATCCAATATTTTACGGTTTCGAGGACCGTCCGCGCTGCAAAAGAGCGGGCCGCCACGGCCGCCCATTTGCAAGGGGTTCTTCAGCCTCTTTTGCAGGGATATCGTCAGTGTTTCGCCAGCACCAGGCTATCCCCTCGAGCTCGTCGCATTCCGCGAGCCCCGCGCGCCATAAGGCCTCGAAGAATCCAGCTTCTTCCCACGCGAGAAAATATTTGTGAATAGAACTGGAGCTGCCGAAACGCTCTTTCGGCAGCTCTTTCCATCGGCACCCGGTACGAAGCATGTAAATTATTCCCTCAAGGATAAGCCTCGTTGGTTTGGACTTTCTGCCAGCTCCGGGCTTTCTCTGGTATGTCTTTCTCTCATCCCTTCGAGGAGGAGGTATGAGCGGTTTCACGGCCAACCAGAACTCGTCCGTTACTTCATTCTGTCGCGCCTTCATCTTGCAGCCCCTTTCGGATTCCTTCCGACAACGGCAGTCAAGCTCTATTTATGGACGAATTTTCACAAAATCCTCCGCATAAAATTTCACGAAATAAAAACACCAGTGTGACGGCAGCATATATAGCCCAAAATATTCTTAATTAATCATACGTATTTACTATGATTAATTAATAGTTGAATAATATATCTATACCCGCTCTCTGTCAATAACCCCATGCTAGGCTTGTCGGCACAGCCGTTTGTCCGTTTGTCGCGGCCTTGCCCCGTCCGGGCCTGAGTTTGACAATGAGCAGGAGAGTCGATATAATCCAGCGTGCTTTGTTTTTATCGGTTTACTAGGCTTTGTAAGGGAAGCGCTGAATAATTCGCGATAACGCCGCGCAGCGGTTTATGAATGCCGAGGCCGTCGGGGTTTCAATCCTTACCCGTCAGACCTCTCGCAATAAATCAGTCCTTCCCAAACCCAAGCAAAGGGGCCGGTTTGTTATAATGCGGGGAGGCAGAAGAGCGTGACAAAGGACGAATTTGAAACGACTCTCATTCATGGCGCTTTTGATGTGGATAAAGCCACCGGCGCTCTCACGGCGCCGATTTATCAGACCACAACGTACCGCCAGTTCGAACTCGGAGTCGATCAGCAATTTGATTACAGCCGCTCGAGCAACCCGACGCGCGACATACTGGAGCGCCAGATCGCGTTGCTCGAGGAGGGCGATTCTGGTTACGCGTTTGCCTCGGGCATGGCCGCTATTACGGCGCTTTTCTGTCTTTTCGGCAGCGGGGACGAAATATTGATCCCATGCGATCTTTACGGAGGATCCTTTCGCCTTCTCGACGCCCACTTCAAAAAATTTGGTTTCAAGTGGCGCATTGTCGACACAACGGACCTCGACTCCCTCGATAAAGCGTTTTCCCAGGACACTAAAGCCCTTCTGCTGGAGACCCCGACAAACCCGACCCTCCAGGTAAGCGACATTGCGGAGGTGTCGAAGGTCGCTCATCGCCACGGCGCGCTCGTGATAGCGGACAACACGTTCCTGACCCCCTACTTGCAGCGTCCGCTCGCCCTTGGCGCCGACATCGTGGTGCACAGCGCCACGAAATATCTCGGAGGTCATAACGACGTGCTGGCGGGGCTGGTGGCGCTGAAGGGCGCAGCGCTGGGCGAGGAATTCCAGACGATACAGAAATCCACCGGAGGAGTTCTGGGACCCTTCGACTCCTACCTGCTGCTGCGGGGAATCAAGACCCTCTCGGTGCGCATCGATCGAGAGATGGAGAGCGCGCTTGCCCTCGCGAGATGGCTGCAGGGGCGCGCTGGCGTGGACCGCGTCTTTTATCCGGGGTTGGAGAGCGACCGCGGTTATGCCATAAACTCGAAGCAGGCAAGCGGCGCCGGCGGGTTGCTCTCGTTCGAGCTGAACGAGGAGTACTCGCTGGAGTCCTTTTTCGGGGCGATGCGCATAATCACGCTGGCCGAGAGCCTCGGCTCGGTCGAGTCCATGGCCTGCCACCCGGCCACGATGTCGCATGCCTCCGTGCCGCCCGAGATGCGCGCGAAAATGGGGATATCCGACCGTCTGATCCGCCTTTCCGTCGGCCTCGAGGGGTTGTCGTCACTGAAGGACGATCTGGAAAGAGCGTTTTCCGCCGCCTTGACCGAGGGGAAACCCCGCGCGAACTGACTGGGTCCTCAGAGCCTGTAAACTACTGACCAGAGTTTTTTGACTCCAGCGGCCGGCGTTTGAAAAAACTCCGGCCGCGGTTGTTGTGAGCTTCCGAATTTCGTGTTTATCTCCATTGCGCAGATCGGGCTCATAATATATAAAGATCATAAAGGCCTTGAAGAGAATATATTAAGGGGGCAAAAAGATGAGGTTGTTGGGAAAAATTTTTATCGCGTTATTGTTTTTCGCTTTTTTGGGACGAGCCGACGCGGCGACGGAGTGGGTACAACTGGTCACTGACGACTCGGAGGGCCGGGTGACGGAGATAAACGGCAAATCTTACATCATAGACGCCGGCTGGTTCGAGGGCGCCAGGAAGGGAGCTCTTTACCTCGTATATGCCGACGGCAGGGAAATTTTTGACTCGCACGGAACTCGCATGGGCAGTTACAAAGTACCCCTGGCGGTGCTCAAGGTGCGCGACGCGACGGATGACTACAGCGTCTGCACAGTCGCCCCTCCCAGCAGCGGACGCATGATTCAGCTCGGAGACAAGATAATCCCGATATCACGCTCGAGGGCGAAGCGCATGAGATTCGCCTCTCGCCGCGCCGTGATAGAACCGGCGCCCAGCCAAACCTATGACAACATCACGCCGGGACCTCCGGCCCGCATCGCCCCCGCGCCGGAGGCCGGCAGCGTAATGGCGAAGTACGACGACTACTGGATAGTGCCAGGGGGAGACCAGATCAGCGCTCCGCTCGCGCCTGGCTATTATTACATTGATTCTCCTGCCGCTGAGTCCAACGCCATAGGGACGATAACGATCCCCGCGGCCCGATCTCAGTCCGGAGCGGCGCCCGCGCCGAAAGCCTCCCAGACCGGCGGGACGCCGCCGCCGTATCCGCCCTACCCTTCATATCCGAATATTCAGGACAGTGTGCTCGACTTCGACGCGAATAAGATCGCCGACGCGAGGCTGATAAGGACGTTCCCGCTCTCCCAGGCGGAGATGAACTCACTGGAGATCAGGCACAGGGCCGCGTGGAACCTGTACGCGAACAAGCGCTTCCCGGAGGCTTTCGACTCCTTCGGCAAGCAGTCGCGCGAATACAGGGGCAACTATCTGTCGCCCTATTGGGCGGGTATGAGCGCGCTGAAGATGAAGAACGTACCGGCGGCTGTCTCATGGTTCAACATCGCGCTCG
>JAISQP010000204.1 GCA_031274115.1 Synergistaceae bacterium | reverse complement strand
GCGGAGGTTGTGGACGCCATTTTTGCGGCGATTCAGGCCGCGCTTTCGAAGGGCGAAAAGATCCAGGCTGTGGGTTTTGGCACCTTTGAAGTGCAGCATCGCGCGGAGCGCAAGGGGCGAAATCCGCAGAACCCGCAGGAGGAGATCAACATCCCGGCGAAGAAGGTTCCGGTTTTCCGCGCCGGCAAAGCGTTGAAAGACGCGGTCAATACCGGTAAGAAAAAATAGCCTCGAACCGAGCGTTGTTAAGAAAAGGCTGATATTGGCCGAGGCCTGAAGAATAAAGCTAAAAAACCGCACAGCCTCTGTGCCCTCAAGTGTCAGAATTCGGTTTAGGCGATGTTATCGGCGTTTCCTTAATGCAAATCGAAGGCGATTACCATAAAGCGGTAGTCGCTTTTTTTGCGCCGACCGGTTTCACGGTTCGCGCGTTTTTTCCGGAGGTGTCTTTATGATTCCAGAGACTTTGGAGTGGCGCGGCGAGGCGTTGAGAATTATCGATCAGCGCGCCTTGCCGGATGAACTGGTTTTTTGGGACTGCGCGACGGTCCGGGAGGTGGCGGAGGCCATTCGTACGCTCGCCGTGAGGGGCGCTCCGGCGATCGGGATAGCGGCCGCGTACGGCGTCGCGCTTGGGGCGAGAGCGGACAGGAACTCCCTCGATTCCGTCATCCGCGAACTTGCGTCTACCCGCCCGACCGCCGTCAATCTCTTCTGGGCGCTCGAACGGATGAGGCGCGTCATAACCCTTCACTCAGAGGCGCCTGACGATGTTTTTGCGGAATGTCTCGCTCGTGAAGCCGGGATTATCAAGGCCGAGGATATAGCGAACAACAAAAAGATCGGCTCGCTGGGGCAGGCGCTGCTTCCGGAAAAAGCGGCGGTACTGACGCACTGCAACGCGGGAGCGCTCGCGACCGGAGGGCACGGTACCGCGCTCGGCGTAATTCGCTCGGCTCGCGAGACCGGCAAGGATGTAAAGGTGTACGCCGACGAGACGAGGCCGCTGCTGCAAGGGGCTCGGCTGACAGCCTGGGAGCTTTCCGCGGACGGTTTCGACGTCACTCTTATCTGCGACTCCATGGCGGGCGCACTGATGAAGTCGCGCGCTGTCGACGCCGTCGTCGTCGGGGCGGATCGCATAGCGGCCAACGGAGACGTCGCGAACAAGATAGGGACGTATGGGCTGGCCGTCCTCGCGTCTTACCACGGCGTCCCCTTCTACGTAGCGGCGCCGAGGAGCACTCTGGATCTTGCCGTCTCCTCTGGCGCGGATATTCCCATCGAGGAGCGCTCCTCCAGCGAGGTGAGGGAGCTGCCGCGCGGGGGGAGCGCTCCTGAGGCGGCGGCGGTCTGGAACCCTGCCTTTGACGTCACTCCGGCTGAACTCATCACCGCGATAATAATGGAGACCGGCGTATACAGAGCCCCGTGGGATTTCAGGGAAGGAGCGAAGATATCAGGACCGGTGCGAGGCTGACGATGGAGATGTACCTTGCGAGGGCATTTTAATCAGTTTTCACTTTGCCCCTTCCTTTTTCTTCACTAAACATCTAGCCAAGAAGATAAATTTTGTGTATTCTAATCGAGGCGTTGTTTTATATGCGCTGATATCAGGAGGTGCCAGCCGTGAAAATACTTGCCGTCAGCCCTGCTCAGGAATGTACGAAGGTCGCTCTTTATGAAAATTATGATCCGCTCTGGATCGAAATCCAAGCCTACGACCCTGCTTTCCTCGGGACATTTCCGAATATAATGTCACAAGAAGAATTTCGTGTCTCCAAGATAAAGGAGCTGCTTGACGCGAAAGGAGCGCGGTTGAACGCCATACAGGGTTTTGTTGCGACAGGCGGTCTGCTTCATCCGATCGAGGGCGGCGTATATCTCATCAACATGAGCATGCTGCAGGATCTTCTGAGTTGCAAGTATGGTGAGTCTCCAGCCAACCTGGGCGCGCCTCTCGCCATGCGCATGGCGGCGATGGCCGGTTCCAGATACGCGTATGTGGTGGATCCTCCCGTCGTAGACGAGATGGGCGAGTTTGCGCACGTGACAGGTCTCCCGGAGATAAGCCGATGGTCAGTATTCCATTCGCTGAACATGAAAGCTGTCGCGCAGAGGGAGGCGATAAACCTCGGCAAAAAAATAACCGATTGCGGTTTCATAGTATGTCACGCTGTGGAGACCGTCTCGATAGCGGCGATTGCGGGCGGAAAGGTCATCGAGTCTAACGACATCAACAACGCGAGCGGCCCGATGTCCCTCTGTCAGTCGGGAGATCTTCCCCCAGTCGCGCTGATAGACCTTTGTTTCTCCGGAAAATACACTCGCGAGGAACTCAGGTCCCGTGTTCTGCAGTCGGCCGGTTTGTTTGCCCACTTCGGGACCGAGGACCTGGGGGAGATCTTGAGGCAGGTAGCCTCCGGCGAGAGGAAACCTAAACTTCTCTTCGAGGCCTTCCTGCACGGCATTGTAAAATATATTGGCGCGTGCGCAGCGGCGCTTCGAGGCAGCGTCGACGCCATAATCCTCACCGGAGGAATGGCCGCGATCGAAAATTTCAGCCTGGAGCTGAGCAGGAGAATAAGCTGGATTGCCCCGGTCGTCGCTTATCCCGGAGAGGACGAGACTCTCGCGTTGGTCGAAGGCGCCATCCGCGTTTTGAGAGGCCTCGAAGAACCGAAAATTTACGCCTGAGGAGATGTATGCGGAATGAGAGTTTTTTCGATAGTCGGCCTTTTGGTCTCCCTGATGATTGTTGGATGGTTCAGCGCGTCTTATCTCGTCGCGGCGACGTCCGGCGGACCACCGCCGGCTGACATCGTCTCGTCTCCAGCCGACGGAACCGAGCCCGCCGTCATGAGCCCGATTGACAGGGCGCGCGACTTGGCGTCGAAGGACCTGGAGAGGCAAAAAATGATGGAGGAGCTCTCCAGGAAGTAATTCCGATTCTATTTTAAATTGGCCTGAGAATGCGATAACTGCCGGCATGAAACGCTAAAGAGTATATATATTATATGACTATCGTTTAGCTCAGGTAGAGGCTCAAGTTGCCCGAACGAACGAAGTGAATCGGCGGCCGACAGGATGTCGGACGAGTGGCGCAAGTAAGCGAAAAAACGCGTTCCTTGAGCGTTTTTTCGCGGCATGGATGTACTTCCGCCACGATTAACCGGTCAATTTCCGTTCGCGCGTTTTTTTTCGGCTTTTTCTATCAGTGCAAGCGCCGCTCTTACGTCGTTCATTCTGATTGGTCTGAGAATCCTCATGCCCAGGAATTTCAAAAATTTGTACTTGAAAAGGATTTTTTTCATCTCTTCGTAAACGAACTTCCCAGACGGTCCTCCATACGCCTCGCACAACCGCTCCGGGTCGATGGACAAACCGATCGCCTCGAGGGACATGGCGAAAATCAGAAGATCTCGCAGCTTGAACCTCTCGATATGGTCGGGGGGTATGACCTCCTCGAAGTCGATCATGTATATCTTCCCATCCAGGTATGTGAAATTCTTGATCTGCGCTCCCCCGTGAGCGAAATTTTTCTCGTGCAGGGCGCGCAGTAATTTTAGCGCCTGCTTGACATAAAACTGGCGCCGACCTTCGTCGGCGGAACCGCTCAAAATATTTTCCAAGTTCTCCCCAGTGTGTTCCATGACGAAATAGTCTTTTGCCTCGTACAGGACCGCCGGAACGCTAATTCCGTTTTCCCTCAGCGTCTTTAATTTTTTGGCCTCCTGGTTTTCTCCACCCGCGGGACAGTCCGTACACAATAAAATGGGGTCGTGAAACAGCCAGGCCAAAAAATCGAGAAAGACGTGCGCGAATTTCCTGTCCGGCTTGGCATAACGTTTCGCCACCACGAGGCGCTCCCCAACCGTATACAAAATAACGCGCGCTCCGGACGTAAACGCCTTCTGAGGAATCTCATAGGACATCGTGATAAACTTACCTCCTTATGCGCCGCAGAAATTTTTCACGTCCTCGATGGAAGATACGGAGCGTTCCCGGATTTTTTCGCCGCGCGACAGTTCGACGATCATCGGCAGTTCGCTGACGCCGAGTTTTTTCATTATCCTGGCGTTACGATGACCGTCGACCGTTACGACGCAAGGCCCCCCGTTTTTTGTCCATTCCTCGATCCGCCTCGCGAGCGAGAGGCACGCGCTGTCGACGCTCGACATGAAGAACGCGTATACGCGCTCCGGTTCGATGAGCGTGGATTTGAGATAGAGCTGGTTTGAAATATATTCGTAGGCGGACATCGCGGCGGTTGCCCCGTCGCCTGTCGCGGTCACGATCTGGCGGAGGAACTTGTCGCGCACGTCGCCGGCCGCGAAGACGCCCTCCACCGTGGTCTCCATTTCCTCGTTCGTCTTTATCCAGCCCTTGCC
>JAISQP010000119.1 GCA_031274115.1 Synergistaceae bacterium | reverse complement strand
CCCGATGGCTCGAAAGCTGGGCTAGGGATTCCGACCCTACTGGTATGCTGCACGGACAGCTTCGAATACTGTAGGTTCCCAGGAGCCTGGCGATGGCGGCGCTGTCATGGCAGTTTGATTGTAAATGGCATCCAATCCCTGATCTTCGTGTTCATCGGGTGATCGGCGGAGCCGCAGTCTACGCCGAGCCACTTGATGTCCATGTCGATGCACCACTTCGCGAACTCCATAGTGGGGCCGGGATGCTTGACCATGTAGCGGACCTCGTCAGCCTCCGGCTCGCTCCAGCCATACTTGCAGTAGCCGGTATGTATTATCAGAATGTCTCCCTTGTGAACGTCCGCTCTCTCCATGATGTCCTTCGACGTGTAAATTCCGTAGTCCTCCGCGATGTCGGAGAGATCGACCACCACCCCTGGCCCAACCAGAAAATTTTTCAGTTCGAGGCTCGCTATGTCTCCGCCATAAGTGCAGAAATGCCGCGGGCCGTCTAGGTGAGTGCCTACGTGGTTCGAGTGGGTAACGAGCATCCCGTTTGCGCCGTTCGGCGCGAGGCGCTTGAAGTACTTCACCTGCAGCGGCTCGTATGTCGGCCACGGCGGCGTCTGGTCGCTAAGCGGGATAGTCAGGTCGTATACCTTCAGCTTATCCCAGTTCTTCAGTTCCCAATTCTCTCTTGCCATTTTTCGATTCCTCCTCGATATGTTTGTATTACGCCATTAAACGCTAATCCAGATATTTTTTTACAAACGCCTCGGCCGCCGACAGAAAGGCTTCGGACGGCATTCTCACTATCCCGGCGCCAACCTGCCCTTTGCCGGCGACCCTGTGCGCGGCCCCGGTGTCGAGGATCGGAGTGACGCCGGTCTCAGCTATCTTTATGACGTCTATTCCGGTCGGAGAACCGCGAAAGTTAAAGGCAGGGAGCGTGAATATATTATTCTCTCCGACGCATATCTCGTACATCTCGAGGCTGTAGTTCGCCGCGTCAGCGGGAGTCCCCCCCACGAACTGCACTATGGCCGGCGCCGCCGCAAGAGCGAAACCGCCTACTCCGTACGTCTCCATAATGGCGCTGTCCCCTATATCCCTGTTGACGTCGTCCTTTGTGAAGCCCGGGAACAGCAGGACGTCGGGAAGAGCGGCCCGGCATATAAACCACTCGTCGCCGAGCCCGGAGACCTTTATCCCGAAATCCGTCCCGTTCCGGCACATAACGGTTACCATGCTGGAACCCTCGACGCCGTGCGCAGCCTCTAACGAACACTTGCCCGCCGCCATCGCTATGTTGAGGAAGAAATGATCGTTTTTATCGATAAATCTGAAGCTCGCGGCTAACGCGGCGTTGTCGGAACAGGCTTCTATCATATACGGCGCGACCGCGCGCAGGAAAAGCGACGTTCCTGCCTTGTTCCTGTTGTGCATCTCGTCGCCCATATGCAATCCCTGAGCTATTATGTTCTTCACGTCGACTCCGCCCTGATCCGCGAAAGCTCTGTCGATTCCGGACCTGAGCACGGGGTAGAGAACGCTCTCCATCCATTTGAGCCTGTCGATAACCTCCTCGCTGAACGCTCCCATTCGAAGCACCTGGCCAAGCCCCTCGTTCATGTTGACGAACGACCTGTTCCCAAATGTTTTGTTTTCAAGAATGAAAACGGGCATCGACGGGCTAGTGACTCCCGCCATAGGCCCTACAGCATGATGATGATGGCACGGGTCAAATGCGATGGCGCCGCTTTCCGCGAGTTTTACGGCGTCATCCGAATCCCTGGCCCACCCCTCGTATACGCAGGCGGCCATAACGGCGCCTCTCATGGGACCGGACATCCGCTCCCACGTTATCGGAGGACCGGCGTGCAGCAATACCCTTTCTCCCAGGTCTCTCATTCCAGGAATCGTCTCTCTCGCAATACCCATACCGACAAGCGCCGGACGCCCTCTCAGCAATCTGTCAAGGGCTTCTCTGTTGGCGGCTTCAACGTCAGGCATCTTGTGCATTCCTCCATTTCGATATTATTAATCAGCGATTCAATCAGCGCGTCTTCAGTTTTTTGAGCTTCGAAAGCAGGTCGCCGCCAGCTAACGGGGGCCTCCAATCCACATGAACCACCGGGACGTCCTGAACCTTCAAGTCGTCGTAAAAACTCTCCATCCCGAAGTTTACAACAATCGGCCCCGACTTGAGAAGCGTTTCGATCATATCTTTGTCGCAAGCGCGTTTAGAAGTCATTCAGTCCGCCTCCTGATCGATCAGAGACGCCGCGACGCGAGACGCCTGAGCGTTGCTGCTACAGACGAAGACGCCGGCGTCCTCAAGTTTTTTTATCTGTTCGGACGCGTTCTGAGGGTCCGCGTCAGTTCCGCACACGCTCGCCACAAAAGCGACCCGCCCGCCGGAGACTTTTTTCGCTTCGGCTGCCGCTTTCGCGGTCTCCGACGCTGGATCCCGATTGCATCCATAGCCAAGCACCAGATCGAGAAGGATCACGCCCACCGCGGGATCTACCGCCTCGGCGATTATGCGCTCATTCCTGAGCGAGCCGTCTATCATCGGATGAAGCCTTCCCTGAGTAAATTCATCCTCGCCGTAGTCGACTATCGTGTGGTCCTTCGAGATCAGGCTTTGAGAGAGCTTCATCTCCCCGGAGAGAGGCGCGTTGCTCCAGACGGGCCCCAGCGTCCGAGACGCGATGAGCTGAGCTTCATAACACAGAGTGCCTCCCGTGAACAGCCCCCTCAAGCGGCCTTTTCTCGGCTTTACCCTCTCCCGCGCCTCATCGACCTTTCGCTCCGCCGCCGCGTGAACCTGCCGTCTTGCCTCGGACGGATCCGTTTTATTGACGACAGCCGCGGTAACCGCCGCGCTCTCCTCCAACTCCGCGCATAGGTAGATATTTCCCTCGTCTCCCTTTGCGGCGCCCCCCACAAAACCAAACACAACCGGCTTCCCGGCTCTTTTGGCAAGATCGAGGATCTTTCGCTCCACATCCGCCGCCGGCGGTTTGCCAACCACCAGCAGCGCTTCTATCTCATCGTCCCTCGCAAGCGCCTCCATGGCCAAGAGCGTCATCAATCCTCCGACATCGCTCTTGACGTCCCTGCCTCCGACGCCGATCGCGTGCATAGTCCCGACGCCCCTGCGCCCGAGCTGCACGTGAACCTCCTGGAGACCGGTACCGGCCGCCGCCACTATGCCAACCGGACCCGCGGGAACGGCGTTGGCCATTCCGAGCGCCTTTCCGCGGATAACAACAGTCCCGCAGTCAGGTCCCATAACGAGCAGCCCCCTCTCGGCCGCGCGCCTTTTCAGATCTATCTCTTTTTCGAGCGGTACGTTGTCAGAGAAGATCATTACGTTCTTCCCTCCCTCGATGCACTCCGCCGCCAGGTCGCCCGCATACCGACCCGCCACGGAGATTATCGCGAGATTTGCCTCGGGCAGCACCGAAACCGCCCCGCCAAGGCTCTTCGGCCGGTAGTCAGAGAGGCCGGAATCCTTCTTCCAGGGCGGGTTTGAAAGGTATTCCTTAGCGGCCGCAATCGCTTCCGCAAGCACGGCAGGGTCGGCGCCCCGGACCCCGATGATGAGATCCGCCGGAGAAGCGTCCACCCCTGAGAGGTCGAACCCTCCTCCCTCCATGATGCGGTAATTCGCATCCGTGCCCATGGAAAGCGACGACGAGCTTACCCCGTCGAGCTTATCCAGCTCCTTAGCGACCAGCATCAGAGTCACGCTGTCGTAATACGCGCCTTTCACCGTTTCAAGCAGTTGCAAAGGTCTATCCTCCCCTTTATCCCTCAAATCAAACGCGCCGCGCTTTCACAAAACCTGCGCTCAATCCGGCCAACCATGCCATCCCTGATGTATGCCCCCACGAGAGAATTTCGCCCGCCGCTGAGAGCAGCCGCGAAGCATCGGAACCCTCCAGCGACGCCAGAAGCGTCTTGCCTCGACGCCAGATCCGTCCTCTCGCGGCGTCTTTGATCATCCACCCCGCCAAAGGCGTCGTGCGCTCCGGACTCCAACCGCTGCAGAACGACCGGACCAGCAGCCTCGCGCTCGATCTTTCAGAGGGAGCGCACCTCACAGCCGTCATCCAGCCGGCGATGTAATCATCGCCCGCCGGGGTCAATCCGGGTCCCAGCCCTGAGAGTTCAGTCAGATCACGGACAGAATGAACCCCCTCTCTGAGAGAGGACAGGGCGGGATCGTCCAAAAGACTGAACCATTCTCTGACGATTCCGCTCCAACGCGGGTTTGGCCTTATCGAAAGCTGTTTCGCGTCAAAAAGAATACGCGCGCCCCTCAGTTCCAGAGCGAGGCCGCTGCCGCCGGCAACTTCCGGCAGCTTTTCCACGAGGACCGACCTCGGCTGAAACTCGCGCTCATCGGTTATAAGCGTCCATCTCCTGCTTCGCCCGTCGAAACAGTTTACAGCGGAAGAATGAACTTCGGCCACAGTAAGCTTTACTATATTTGCGATATCTGAAACAGCGACTGCGTCTCTGCTCGCGCCCAGCACGCCGGAAATCGAGCGCAAGGCGAACGGGTCGGTTATAGTACCCCTTCCTCCTTCAGCTTCGTCAGCTCTTCCCTGTCCATGCCGAGCAATTGGCCGTAAATCTCCTCGTTGTGCTCGCCGAGCCTCGGCGCCGGAGATTTTATAGACGCCGGCGTGGCGGAAAACTTGATCGGTACTCCGGGCACAATGATCTTTCCGGCGTCCGGGTGATCCATTTCGACTATCATTTCGCGGGCCTTTACCTGAGGATCGTTCACGACCTGTTCGACGTTTAAAATAGCCCCGCACGGAACCTTCACCGCTTCGAGCGCATCCATCCACTCGGCGGTGGTCTTTGTCCTCAGGCGCTCCGACATTATCCCGAAGAGCGTTCCGAAGTTCTCCCCTCTCTTGAGATTGTCGGCAAACCGCTCGTCCTCTATGTATTCCTCCATGCCTGCCGCTACGCAGAATTTTCGCCAGAGTTCGTCGTTGCCGGCGCAGATGTTTACGAGACCGTCAGCGGTCGGAAACGTCGCGAACGGCGTTATGGATCTGTTGACGTTCCCTATGGGCGCCGGCGATTTGCCGGTGCAGTCATAGGTCGCGATAGCGTTTTCGAGAATCGAGACCATGCAGTCGAGCATGGCTACGTCAACCATCTGCCCCTCGCCGGTCTTTCGCTTGTGTTCCAAAGCGGCCAGGACTCCTATCGCCGTGAATACCCCGGCAAAAATGTCCGCTATCGAGCTTCCGGCCTTCACCGGATGTTCCGCGTCAAATCCAGTAATGCTCATGAACCCGCTCATCCCCTGGACAATGAGGTCGTAAGCCGCCCTCGATCCATACGGCCCAGTCTGCCCGAAACCTGAGGAAGCGGCGTAGACTATCCCTGGATTCGTCTTTTTCAGCGTCTCATAATCGAGCCCGAGTTTTTTCATCGTGCCGGGCTTGTAGTTTTCCAGCAGCACGTCGCTCTTCTCTACGAGTTTTTTCAGAATTTCCTTGCCCTCGGCGGACTTCAGATTCAGAGTGACGCTTCTTTTGCTCCGATTCAAGCCCATGTAATAGGCGCTCACGCCGTTCTTGAACGGTCCGAAGGCCCTGGAGTCGTCCCCCCCAACAGGGTTTTCGACCTTTATGACGTCAGCTCCCAT
>JAISQP010000102.1 GCA_031274115.1 Synergistaceae bacterium | reverse complement strand
TACACAGGATAGCTCCCGCTCTTTCCCCTGAACGCGATGGGCATCGAACCTCCGTGCGAGACCGGAATGACGACGCCCGCAGTCTTTATAGACATCTGTCCGTCGCTCGCGATATTGACCGCGAGGCTGTGATTGCCCGCGTAAAGCGCCAAGGTCGCCAACGCCAACCCCGCGACGGGTTTGCCGTTCCATAGCTGAAACAGCGGTATTCTTCTGAATATGCTGTCCTCATCTCCCTCCGCGTTCATCAAGCCGAGATACGAAGCCGCGTCCGCCAGCACAGGCACGGGCATCTGAATCCCTGCGTTGTTCCGGAGGATCTGCTCGAGCCTCGGCGCGCCGGGATCTCTCATATCTGCGATAGGAAGAAATTTCGGCGAGGAAGAAGCGATATCATTGGGGTTTTCAGTAATTTGAGCCGAAATAACCACAGGGATTTGTTTCATGATTGAGGCGAGATACCGGTCGTTGTCCATAAGTTCGGGAGGGATTCCGGTGAAATCCGGCTCGACGCCGAAGTCCTCAGTGATCTGTTTCGCCCAAAGCGCCGGTGATGTCCTGTCAGGCTCGGTCATCAGAATATCGACGCCTATGGCGTCGACTCCCCCCTGGTAGAGGGCCGCCAGAAGCTCAGCAAGACGATAGCGCGGCCAGGGCCACTGCCCCAGATCTCCTATGCTGCGCTCGTCGATGTCAATGAGTATGGGCGTCTTGGAAGGTTCCCCGTTGGCAAATTCTCTCAAGAAAATATCGTACACCATCCTGTCGAGCCGCCTGAAAAAAGGCGGCTGCGTCGCTAACAGAGTTCCGACCAGCGCCAGACATACCCCTCCGGACGCCAGTGAGAGGCGCAGCCTTTTCCAACCTAAGGATTTAATAGTCTCGAAGACGCCGCGCATTCGCTATCCCCTGTATTCGGATTTTTTTGCCAGCTCAAGGATCTCCGTCTCGGAGACCGGCGCGTAGCCGCGCATTTCGACGGAGACGTTAATCGTGAAGGTATTCCTTAAAGGTTGCCAGTTTTCCGAGAAGAGCGTGTGGATGTGCCCGCATATAGCAAACGTGTCCATCGGCTGCACGAGACATGGATCGTGAGTGAGCATTACCTTCATGTCCCCGATCGTTATGAACTCGATCCTCTTCACGGATACGAATCCAACCTCCATGTACTCCTCTGCGTTCAGGCAATCGTGATTGCCAAGGATAAGGTGAAACGGGCGTTCGAGTATGCCCAACCTCTCCATCACGCTCTTGCACGCGGCGAACGGGGAGTGCGGCTGGCAGCTGCCAAATATGTCTCCAAGAATGTATACCTCGCTCGCGTCCTCCGTCTTATTAACAAATTTGCTTATCATATCGTCGTTCATTGCCTTGATGTTTTCATACGGTCTGTCGCAATAGGATAAAATATCAGAATCAAAAAAATGCTGGTCGCTGGTGAAATACCGCACCATAACACTCTCCATTCACAGGCGCAATGTGTTAGGTTTTAAGACGGCTGATTTATCGTTCTGAGCCTAAAGGGTAAAGATTAAAACCCCGATATCCGCATTTGCAAATAGCGGCATGTTGTTTTAGCGATTTAATCAGCGTTTCCCTTAATACTAATTTCGCAGCCATTATAACACACAACGATAAAGCAACATTTAGCGATAGAATCTTAAAGAAAGGCTGATTTATCGTTAGAGGCCTAAAGGGTAACGATTAAAACCTCGGAGGTCTCCGTATTCGCAAATGGCAAAAATGTCGTTTTAGCGATTTAATCAGCGTTTCCTTATAGAAAGGGCAAAAATAATTCTCCGGAAGCGAGTGATCTCGATATGAAGCAACCGCAAAAGAAATTTCCGCACGGCATACCGGCCGCCGTCAGTTCGGCGCGAACAGGCGTCATTCGTAAAAAATCCCCGATGTTCTTTAGTGCGTTGTTCTTTGCGGCGATTTTAGCCTGCGTCGGCTTTGCCGCAAGCTCCGCTCATTCGGCGGAGCGCTGGGAGGACGCCTGGCTCGATGAGACGGGGAAAATACTGGCCGAAACGGCGGCGCGGGGCGGCGGCGTGCGCCATGGGAGTTCCGATTACCATGACAGTGGAGAGGTCGGCGTGGAGCTTATAGAGGCGATTGGCGCGCCCGTTTACCGTCATCTCTTAGCCAGGGTTTCCGAAGAAAGCTCCTACGCCCTGACGTTTTTTGGCGATAAGATGCCTCGGATAATCGTCGGCGAGCTGTCGAAGATGGTTCCTTTTGGCGGAGTCAGGCTCGAGTTCGATGACTTCCGGTCGGATGAATACGCGATGGAGTTGTTGGCCGAAGCGTCGGAGTTTTTGCCGGCGCGCTGGCTCGGATGGATAAAGTATCTCAATCGGGGACAGGCGATAGTCGCCGGAAGAGCATCCAGGGGGAGGTACAGCAGAGGCCGGGTCGAGGTGAACAATTTGAAAACAGCCGTTCACGAACTGGTTCACGCATACGAGGACAAGCCCTTCGTGACACTGGAGGACAAACTGAGGCTGGAATTTTACGAGAGGAGGACGAAGGGCAAAAAGCTCAGGAATTTAAGCAGAATAACAAATCTTTATTTTTACGAAAAAAAAGAAAAATACAGAGCCGGTTTCGTCTATCGATATCTTGGCAAGGAGCGGGGGGAGGAACTGATGAGCGAGGGAATCGAGTGCCTTCTGTGGAACAGATTCGACATCTGGAACAGGGACCCCGAACTGACAAAATACCTGTTGGGTATGCTGATCTTCTTCGGCCAAAAATGACGCGCCGTATCGCTTTTATATCCCAGTCGCTCTTGCCGCGCTGTGCGATTGATGATAAATCGATTCCAAGTCAAAAAAGAAAATAACTATAAGTTTGCTCATGAGACAGAGAATTTTCGAGCGAACGAAGTGAATCGGCGTCCGACAGGATGTCGGACGAGCGGCAAAGTAAGCGTAAAGACGCCGTCCTCTGGCGGCTTTACGCGGCATGGAAGTACTTCTGTCGCGGTCCGATTCACGCAGTGAGCCGAAAGTTCTCTGGCTCATCTTGAAACAACTTTATAGCCATAAAAAAGAATCCTTGGCTTGGAATCGATATTAGCCGATTTATTCCTTCTCTCCGTTCAGGTACGCGTCGCACGCTATGGCGGCGTTTCTGCCCTCCTGGAGCGCCCAGACCACGAGGCTCGGGCCTCTGCGCATATCACCGGCGGCGAAGACAGTCAGCAGACTGCTCTTGTAGTCTCTGTCCGCCGCCAGTACGTTGCCGCGCTCGTCGGTCTCGAGCTGGAGCTGATCTATCAGCGTCTTCTCAGGGCCGGTAAATCCCATCGCCGTGAGGACGAGGTCGGCCGGGATCTCCTCCTCCGTGCCGGGGACCGGGCGAGGGACCGTCCTGCCGCCCGGCGTCCATTCCACGTTCACCGTGACCACCGAGGCGACTGAGCCTCCCTCGCCCTTTAACTCTTTAACGGTCGTGAGATATCGCCTCGGGTCCTTTCCGAACAACTCCATCGCCTCGTACTGTCCGTAATCTGTGCGCAGTATCCTGGGCCAGAGCGGCCAAGGGTTGTCGTCCTCCCGCGATTCGCGCGGTCTGGGAAGTATCTCGAGCTGCGACACGCTCACTGCGCCCTGCCTGATCGCGGTCCCCACGCAGTCGGTCCCGGTGTCTCCGCCTCCGACCACCACGACCCTTTTGCCCTGCGCGGAGAGCGGTTCGCCCTTTGCGACGTCGCCCAGGACACGCTTCGTAGACGCGGAGAGAAAATCTATCGCCGTGTGGACGCCCTTTAAATCGCTCCCCGGGACGTTCAATCTTCGCTCGTTCGTAGCGCCGCAGCAGAGCACGATCGCGTCGAAGTCGTTCAGCATCCTGCTGACCGGTACGTCGAGCCCGACCTCGGAGTTTAGCACGAACTTCACGTTCTCCTCAGTCATTATCCTGATCCGGTTTTCGACGAGGGATTTTTCGAGCTTCATGTTCGGTATGCCGTAGACCAGAAGCCCGCCGGCTCTGTCGGCCCGCTCGAAGACGGTAACGTCGTTGCCTAGGTGATTCAGCATATCCGCGCAGGCCAGACCCGCTGGACCGGAGCCCACCACGGCGACTCTCTTGCTGGTCCGTATCCTGGGCAGGCGCGGCCGAATCCTGTCGCCCTCCAACATATAGTCGATGACGTATCGCTCTATGTTCTTGACCGTCACCGGAGACTCATGCTCTCCCAGCGTACATGAACCCTCGCAGAGCGCCGGACAGACCCGCGACGTGAACTCCGGAAATGGGTGGGTGCGCGACATGCGGTCGTAAGCGCCCTCTATGTCTCCGTTATATACGAGGTCATTTATCTCCGGGATCAGATTGCCGAGAGGACAGCCTATCGAAGTCCCGTCCACTACCACTCCCGCGTGGCAGAACGAAACGCCGCAGTCCATGCACCTCGCGCTCTGGCGGGTTATCGTCTCCATATCCATCGGCAAGCTCAGGTCGGAATAGTCGGCTATCCTCTCCGAGATCGGCCTGTGTTCGGCCTCGACCCTCTCATATTCCATGAAACCAGTCGGTTTTCCCATCTTTGCCACCCCTTCCTTACGCAGGCTCCGACGCGACGATGGCGACGCTCTCTTCCCTGGCGCCGACGATCGCGTTGAAGGCAAGCAGAGTCTTGTCCTCATCGTCCTCGATGCCTCTCCCAGCGGCTTCGCGAATCACCGAGAGCGCTCTCTTGAAAGCGTTCGGGATAACCTTGACGAATTTCGGGAGATTGGCGTCGAAGTCTTTCAGTATTTCCCAGGCTCTTGGGCTGCTGGTATGCGATAAATGCCGCTCCAGTATCCCGCGAAGCGTCTTTGCGTCATCATCCTCAAGCTCCGTCAGGCTTATGAGCCCCAGGTTCGAGTTGGATTCGAGCTTCCTGTCCGGGTCGTAGACGTACGCTATGCCTCCGGACATGCCTGCCCCGAAGTTCTTCCCGGTCGGGCCGAGTATGACCGCGTACCCGCCGGTCATGTACTCGCATCCGTGGTCGCCGATTCCCTCTACCACCGCCGTGGCGCCGCTGTTTCTGACGCAGAAGCGCTCTCCGGCCACGCCGCTTATGTACGCCTCGCCCGATGTGGCGCCGTACAGCGCCACGTTGCCGATTATTACGTTTTCCCTGGAGTCGTCCTTTGCGCCGTCAGGCGGCATTATTATTATTCGTCCCCCTGACAGGCCCTTGCCCACGTGGTCGTTTGCCTCGCCGTGCAGCTCCAGAGTCACGCCGCGAACCAGGAAAGCTCCGAAGCTCTGGCCCGCCGAGCCGTCGAAAACCAGCCTTATGGTGTCGTCCGGGAGCCCGTCTACTCCGAACGAACGGACTATCTCGCTCGATAGCATACAGCCGATGGTACGGTTCTCGTTTGTCACCCTGAGTCTGGACGTTATCCTCTCCGCGGAGTCGAGCCCGGGGAAGCAGAGGGGCAGGAGGAGCTGCATGTCCAGCGACTCCTTGAGTTTGTGAAGCTGCGGCTGATGAAAATAGCGCTCCTCCTTGCTCTCCACCGAAGACGGCTGGAAGAGGAGCCCGGAGAGGTCCACCGTCCGGGCCTTCTCGCTGTAAATCTTGCTCTTTACGTGCAGAAGCTCGACGTGCCCTATCAGCTCGTTGAAGGTATGTACCCCGATCATAGCCATCCACTCGCGAACTTCCCTTGCGAGGAAGTACATGAAGTTCTCGACGTACTCCGGCTTGCCCTTGAATTTTTTCCTCAGCTCCGGGTTCTGTGTCGCGATGCCGACAGGGCACGTGTCGAGATTGCAGACCCTCATCATGTCGCAGCCTAGCGAGACTAGAACGGACGTCGCGAACCCGAACTCCTCCGCCCCCAGGAGCGCGGCGATCACTATATCTCTGCCTGTGAGAAGCTTCCCGTCGGTCTCCAGAGTCACGCGATTGCGCAGATTATTCAGGAGCAGGGTCTGATGTGCCTCCGCCAGCCCAAGCTCCCACGGAAGGCCGGTGTGCCTTATGCTTCCGCGAGGAGCGGCGCCCGTTCCGCCGTCGTACCCGCTTATTAGTATGACGTCGGCGAGCCCCTTCGCGACGCCGACCGAGATGGTGCCGACGCCGGCCTCCGAGACGAGTTTGACGCTGATGCGCGCGTCTCTGTTGGCGTTCTTGAGGTCGTGTATGAGCTGAGCGAGGTCCTCTATAGAGTAGATGTCGTGGTGTGGCGGCGGCGAGATGAGGTCCACGCCCGGCGTCGAGTTGCGGGCGCGCGCTATCCACGGATACACCTTGGTCCCGGGCAGGTGGCCCCCCTCCCCCGGTTTCGCCCCTTGAGCCATCTTGATCTGAATCTCCACACAGCTGTTGAGATAGCCGATCGTCACGCCGAAGCGCGCGGAGGCCACCTGTTTTATCGCGCTCGAGGAGCTGTCGCCGTTTTCGAGCGGGATCGCCCTCTCTGGGATCTCGCCGCCCTCGCCGCAGTTGCTTTTGCCATGAAGGCGGTTCATCGCAATGGCGATGCACTCGTGAGCCTCAGGGCTGATCGAACCGTACGACATAGCGCCGGATTTAAAGCGTTTGACGATCTCCTCGACGGGCTCCACGGATTCGAGCGGAATCGGCTTGCCTCTGGTCGTCACGTTGAGGAGGCTGCGGATATTTTTCTGAACCGTCGAGCGGCTCGACACGTTGGCGCTGAACTTCTTGAACAGCTCGTAGTCACCGGTGCGGCAAGCCTGCTGCAGATAATATATGGTCTCCGGGTTGAAAAGATGGTACTCGCCGTCACGCCTCCATTTTTGATCTCCGCCCGGGTCGAGCGGGCTGCCCATTTTGATCGAGTCGAAGGCGCTCTTGTGACGGGCGCGGCTCTCGGACTCGATCTCCTTCAGCGTGACGCCGCCGATGCGCGTCGTCGTCCCGGTGAAGTACTCGTTGACAACCTGCTCGCTCACCCCGAGAGCCTCGAATATCTGGGCGCCCTGGTAGCTGCGGACGGTCGATATACCCATCTTCGATATGGTCTTGACGAGGCCCTTGGTGAGCCCGTGGTTGAAGTTCCTGACGGCTTTTTCGCCATCCGCTCTTATAGTCCCCCGCGACGCCATGTCGAGTATGATCCTGTACGAGAGGTACGGGTTTATCGCGTCCGCGCCGTAGCCGACCAATGCCGCGATGTGGTGCACTTCGCGCGGTTCGCCCGATTCGAGAATTATGCTTATCTTGGTCCTCGTCCTGTTGCGTATGAGATGATGATGCAGACCGCCAGTCGCGAGCAGTGCCGGAATGGGGATCTTATTCTCGTCGGCGCCGCGGTCAGAGAGAATTATCAGGTTATATCCGCTCTCCACCGCTATGTCGGCGGCGAAGAACAGATCTTCGAGCGCCTTTTTCAACCCGCCCTGCACCCTGTTGTTGAAGAGCATGGGGAGAGTGACGCAGCGAAAACCTTTCTTGTCCACGTTGCGGAGCTTCAGGAGTTCGGAGTCGAACAGAACGGGCGTCGTGTGGTAAATCATCCGGCAGTTCTCCGGCCCCGGCTCCAGCATGTTGCCCTCGCTGCCGAACTGCACGGCCGAGGATGTGACGTTCGCCTCCCTGAGGGAGTCGAGCGGCGGGTTTGTCACCTGCGCGAACATCTGCTTGAAGTAGTTGTATAGGAGCTGCGGCCTCTCTGAGAGTATGGCGAGCGGGACGTCGGCGCCCATGGATGATATGGGCTCCTCGCCCTTCTCGGCCATAGGCTTCAGGGTGAGACAGAGGTCCTCCCACGTATAGCCGAATATCTTCTCCGCCTCTAAGAGCGCGCATGGCTCCGAATCGGCGTTCTCAGTGGAGACGAAGAGGGATTCGAGCCCGATGAAGTCCTTCAGGAGCGCCTGTTCGTACGGGACGGACGAGTTGGCTGAGCGCTTGTTTTTCATGATGTCGCGCCATCTCTCCCCAACTCCTTTCTTCGAAGGAAGGTCGTTCAGCTTGAGCAGGTTGTCCCGCACCCATTTTTTGTAAGGCGCCTCGGACGCGATTTTTGACTTTATCTCGTCGTCCTCGATGATTCGCCCCTCTTTCGTGTCGATCAAGAGCATCTTTCCGGGGTGCAGGCGGTCCTTCCTGATGATGTTCTCCTCGGGGATGGACAGGACGCCGACCTCGCTGGAGAGAATCAGCATGTCGTCCTTCGTGACGTAATATCTGGACGGACGGAGCCCATTCCTGTCGAGCCGCGCTCCCGCTACCTCTCCGTCGGTGAAAGCTATCGCGGCCGGGCCGTCCCACGGCTCCATGAGACAGCTGCTGTACTCGTAAAACGCCTTCCTGGCGGGGTCCATGGACGCGTCGGTCTCCCACGGCTCCGGTATGGCCATCATAAGCGCGTGCGGGAAGCTGTAGCCGGCGTTCATCATGAACTGCAGGAAGTCGTCCAGCATGGCCGAATCGCTGCCGTCCTCGTTGATTATGGGCAGGATTTTTTTATAATCGTCCCCGTATTTCGACGACTTGAATATGGACTCGCGGGCCTTGACCCAGTTGACGTTGCCCTGGATCGTGTTGATCTCGCCGTTGTGGATGATGCGCCTGATAGGGTGAGCCCGCTCCCAGCTCGGGAAAGTGTTCGTCGAGTAACGGGAGTGGACCAGGGCTATGGCGGACTCGACGTCCTCGTCCCTGAGATCCAGGTAAAACGAGCTTATCTGATGCGGCACGAGCATACCCTTGTAGACTACGGTGCGCGACGATATGCTGGCGAGATAGAAGTACGGGTCTGACTCCATATATTTTACGTTCCGTATCCGCGAAATGGCGAGTTTCGAGACGACATACAGCTTACGTTCGAAGTCCTCGCGGCTCATTCCGTCCGGTCTGCGGATAAAGACCTGCTTTATGGTCGGGCACACATCCCGCGCGAGACGCCCGACCGCTTCGGGGTGAGTCGGAACCGAACGGCGGCCGATCTGTTCGAGCCCCTCGGACTTAAGGATACTCTCGAAAATTTGCAGCGTCTTCACCCGACGCGCCTTATCCGGAGAGGCGAACATCATCGCCACTCCATACTTGCCCTCGGCGGGGAGTTCGACGCCCTTATCGGCGCAGACCCTCTCGAGAAAACGGTGCGGGATCTGCAGGAGTATACCGGCGCCGTCGCCGGTGTCCGGATCCGCCCCCACTCCAGCCCTGTGGCTCAAGTTGATCAGTACGGCCAGTGCGTCCTTCACGAGCGAGTGCGACCTCTTGCCCTTGATGTTCACCAGCATACCTATTCCGCAGGCGTCGTGTTCAAACTTCGGATCGTACAATCCCTTCTTCGAGGGACAGTTGGGCACGCTTCCACCCATTTTTCCTCAACCTCCTTCTTGGTTGCTTGCGGGCGCAAATGAGTAAAATCAACAATAGGCCCAGTCAGAGTTTATTTGTTTAGAATATTTTGAAAATTATTCGGCAGATTTTACCATGAGGCGCCGTAATCTTGCAACTCTAAACACAAATTTATAATGTATACCTGACACCGGAGCGGCCTAGCATTCTAGCCAAACACCGCTTAATAAGTTTATTCTGCTGCATAATTAGATAAAATTGACCATTTATACCATTGCTAACTCTTATTAAGCGTGTTTTTTGCAAAAATACTTGACAAAAAATTTATCCTGAGTAGAATATCCCACATTAAACGATCAACGTTTTAGTCTTTCTTACTCATTGAAAATATGTACATAAAAGGGGCGATGGATGTGAGGGTTCGATGAACATTCCCACAGGAGGAGGCTTAAGATCTCGTTTCGCAATATTTAATTTCTTATAGCTCGTGATTTTATTGG
>JAISQP010000084.1 GCA_031274115.1 Synergistaceae bacterium | reverse complement strand
CGGCTTCAATTCGTTCTTATGCACGACAGGCCGGATATATCGCCGGAATTGATGGAGAATCTCAAAAGGGACATAATAACAGTAATAAAAAATTACGTGGAAATCGACGAAAGTCACATTGAGCTGAACCTCGAAAAAGAGGACAGGTCGGTCGCCCTGGTCGCCAACATACCGGTGATGACTGTGAGGCGCCATAGGAGGAGAACGGATCTGTAGCATGCTTGCGGAAGGAGGCTACAACTGGAGCGAAATTCACAAAGGGCTGGATCGGACCATGTTCCTCGTCACTATAGTACTGCTGGCTCTTGGTCTTGTATCTATATACAGCGCCGGCGCCGGGGTAAGAAGATCCACCGCCGTTTTCGCGATCCGACAGATGGCGTGGGGCGGAATCGGGCTCGCGGCTTATGTCGCTGTTCTCAGGGTGGGGTATCAGAACTTATTGAAGCTGAGCTACTGGATATATGCGTTTGCGCTATGTGTACTCTGCGTTTTGTTGCTTTTAGGCTCGTCGACCCGCGGCGCCCAAAGCTGGTTTCGCTTTGGAGCGATAAGCTTTCAGCCCGCTGAGCTGGGCAAGGTGGCGCTCATACTTTTTCTCTCCAGATTCTGCTCACGAAACGCTCCTGACAACCTCAAACGGTTGGGCGCCGCACTGATTCTCGCCGGCGTCAGCGTCGTCCTGATCCTCCTGCAGCCGGACCTTGGGAGCGCCTTGGTCTATGGCTCGATAATATTCGCGATGCTGACGGTCGCCGGAACTCCCGGAAAATATCTCGGAGGGCTTGTAGCAGCGGGAATAGTCGCCACGCCCTTCTTCTGGCAAACGCTCAAGGCGTATCAGAAGCTTCGGCTCGTCGTCTTTCTCGACCCTTACATCGACCCGCAGGGCGCCGGATACAACGTCATACAGTCGCGAATTGCGGTGGGTTCCGGCGGACTGTGGGGCAAAGGCTTTTTGCACGGTACGCAGGGCAGGCTCCACTTTCTCCCGGAGCCCCACACGGATTTTATCTTCAGCGTCTACGCCGAGGAGTTCGGCTTTATCGGAGGGCTCACTGTAATCCTGCTCTTCGCCTTTTTATTCTGGCGTCTTCTCCGGGCTGCCTTCCGCACGAAGGACTCGCGGGCAAAGCTTCTGTGCGTGGGGGTCGTGGCCTGGATTTGGTTCCAGGTGATGGAGAGCATCGCTATGAGCATGGGGCTGGCGCCCATAACGGGTCTGCCTCTGCCGCTTTTCAGTTATGGGGGCAGCTCGCTTTTAATGGAGTTCGTCGGCCTCGCTCTGGTGCAGAGCGTCGCCATTTCTCCAGTCAGAGACAAATTTTCATCGCTTGCCTGATGAAGAAGGGATTTTAATATTTATGGTTATTGAAGAGATGAGAGGCGAACTCTGGCCTCTCCTTACAAAGACGAAGCGCCCCGTCCGTTACGCCGGCGGGGAGTGGGGTTCTTTCGTTCGAAAAGACGACATAGCGAACCGTCTGGTTCGTGTCTGTCTCGCTTTCCCGGACGTCTATGAAGTTGGGATGAGCTATCTCGGGTTTCAAATTCTCTACTCGCTCATAAAAACCCTCGATTACGCGGACGCTGAAAGGGCGTTTTGCCCCTGGCTCGATATGGAAACCGCAATGAGAGAGGCCCGGGTCCCGCTTCGTTCGCTCGAGAGCGGAAGGGCGCTTTCGGAATTCGACGTTATAGGCTTTACTCTGCAGTACGAGCTTTGCAACACCAATATATTGACCATGCTGGATCTGGGCGGGACGCCTCTTCGAAGCGCCGACAGGAACGACTCGGATCCTCTCGTGATTGCTGGCGGTCCCGGCGCGCTCGCGCCGGCGGCGCTCGAAATTTTTTTCGACGTCTTCTGCCTTGGCGACGGAGAGGTCGTTCTCCCGGATCTGCTCCGAGTTATACGCGAAACGAGAGAAATGGACAGAGCATCGAGACTGGAAGCCGCGGCGCGTCTGCCGGGCGTCTACGTCCCAGGAACGAGCGCGCTCCCCGTCCGCCGCAGGATAGTCAAAAAGCTGGACGAGGACTTCATACACAGGACGATGATCGTGCCAAACGGAAGCGTGATACACGACCGCGTCGCGGTCCAGGTCTTCAGGGGCTGCACGAGAGGCTGTCGCTTCTGCCAGGCGGGAATGATCGACAGGCCCGTCCGTGAGCGCTCAGGGGAGTCGGTTGCCGGCCAGATCGCGGACCTGCTCGAATACACGGGATGGGAAGAGGTCGGACTGCTATCGTTGGCCACGTGCGACTGGAGCGGTCTCGACAGGTTGCTGGAGATTATTGGTCCCGATCTCTTAGCTGGAGGGATAAAGCTGAGCCTCCCGAGCCTGAGGATGGACGCGTTCTCCGTGGAGCTCGCCTCCCGTCTCGAAGGAATGAGGCGCGGAGGCCTCACCTTCGCCCCGGAGGCCGGCAGCGAGCGGCTTCGCTCCGTGATAAACAAGGGCGTGAGCCGAGAGGATATAGAATCCGCGCTTGACGCCGCGTTCAGGCACGGATGGGAGCGCGTCAAACTGTACTTTATGATGGGCTTGCCGACAGAGACGGAATCCGATCTCGAAGGGATTGCCGAGACCGCAGAACTGTCGCTCGGTCTCGCGAGGCGGCACAAGAGGCGCGGAGAGATATCGGTTTCTCTCGCGGGCTTCGTGCCGAAGGCGCACACTCCCTTTCAATGGGAGGCGCAGGCGTCCAGGGAGGAACTTCGCGAGCG
>JAISQP010000083.1 GCA_031274115.1 Synergistaceae bacterium | reverse complement strand
CGGCTTCAATTCGTTCTTATGCACGACAGGCCGGATATATCGCCGGAATTGATGGAGAATCTCAAAAGGGACATAATAACAGTAATAAAAAATTACGTGGAAATCGACGAAAGTCACATCGAGCTGAATCTCGAAAAAGAGGACAGGTCGGTCGCCCTGGTCGCCAACATACCGGTGATGACCGTGAGGCGTCATAGGAGGAGAACGGAGTTGTAGCATGCTTGCGGAAGGAGGCTACAACTGGAGCGAAATCCGCAAGGGGCTGGACAGGACCATGCTCCTCGTTATTATGGTGTTGCTGACTCTCGGCCTTGTATCTATATACAGCGCCGGCGCGGGGGTAAGAAGATCCACCGCCGTTTTCGCGATCCGGCAGATGGCGTGGGGCGGAATCGGGCTCGCGGCTTATGTCGTTGTTCTCAGGGTTGGGTATCAGAATTTATTGAAGCTGAGCTACTGGATATACGCGTTTGCGCTATGTGTGCTCTGCGTTTTGTTGCTTTTAGGCTCGTCGACCCGCGGCGCCCAAAGCTGGTTCCGCTTCGGAGCGATAAGCTTCCAGCCCGCCGAGCTGGGCAAGGTAGCGCTCATACTTTTTCTCTCCAGATTCTGCTCACGAAACGCCCCTGACAACCTCAAACGGTTGGGCGCCGCACTGATTCTCTCCGGCGCCAGCGTCGTCCTGATCCTTCTGCAGCCGGACCTTGGGAGCGCCTTGGTCTATGGCTCTATAATATTCGCGATGCTGACGGTCGCCGGAACTCCCGGAAAATATCTCGGAGGGCTTGTAGCCGCGGGAATAGTCGCCACGCCCTTCTTCTGGCAAACGCTCAAGGCGTATCAGAAGCTTCGGCTCGTCGTCTTTCTCGACCCTTACATCGACCCGCAGGGCGCCGGATACAACGTTATACAGTCGCGAATTGCGGTGGGTTCCGGCGGGCTGTGGGGCAAAGGCTTCCTGCACGGCACGCAGGGCAGGCTCCACTTTCTCCCGGAACCCCACACAGATTTTATCTTCAGCGTCTACGCCGAGGAGTTCGGTTTTATCGGTGGGCTTGCCGTAATCCTGCTCTTCGCCCTTTTATTCTGGCGCCTTCTCCGGGCCGCCTTCCGCACGAAGGACTCGCGGGCAAAGCTTCTGTGCGTGGGGGTCGCGGCTTGGATCTGGTTCCAGGTGATGGAGAGCATCGCCATGAGCATGGGGCTGGCGCCCATAACGGGTCTGCCTCTGCCTCTTTTCAGTTATGGGGGCAGCTCGCTTTTAATGGAGTTCGTCGGCCTCGCTCTGGTGCAGAGCGTCGCAATTTCTCCCGTCAGAGATAAATTTTCGTCGCTTGCCTGATGAAGAAGGGATCTTAATATTTATGGTTATTGAAGAGATGAGAGGCGAACTCTGGCCTCTCCTTACAAAGACGAAGCGCCCAGTCCGTTACGCCGGCGGGGAGTGGGGTTCTTTCGCCCGTAAAGACGACGGGGCGAACCGCTTGGTTCGCATCTGCCTCGCTTTTCCGGACGTCTACGAAGTTGGGATGAGCTATCTTGGGTTTCAAATTCTATACTCGCTCATAAAAACCCTCGATTACGCGGACGCTGAAAGGGCGTTTTGCCCCTGGCTCGATATGGAAACCGCAATGAGGGAGGCCCGGGCGCCGCTTCGTTCGATCGAGAGCGGAAGAGCGCTCTCGGACTTCGACGCGATAGGCTTTACGCTGCAATACGAGCTTTGCAACACCAACATATTGACCATGCTGGACCTGGGCGGAACGCCTCTTCGAAGCGCCGACAGGAGCGACTCGGACCCTCTCGTGATCGCTGGCGGTCCCGGCGCGCTCGCGCCGGCGGCGCTCGAAATTTTTTTCGACGCCTTCTGCCTCGGCGACGGAGAGGTCGTTCTCCCGGATCTGCTCCGAGTTATCCGCGAAACGAGAGGAATGGACAGAGCGTCGAGGCTGGAAGCCGCGGCGCGCCTGCCGGGCGTCTATGTCCCCGGAACGAGCGCGCTCCCCGTCCGCCGCAGGATAGTCAAAAAGCTGGACGAGGACTTCATACACAGGACGATGATCGTGCCAAACGGAAGCGTGATACACGATCGCGTCGCGGTCCAGGTCTTCAGGGGCTGTACGCGAGGCTGTCGTTTCTGCCAGGCGGGAATGATCGACAGACCCGTCCGGGAGCGCTCCGATGAGTCGGTTGCCGGCCAGATCGCTGACCTGCTCGAGTACACGGGATGGGAAGAGGTCGGGTTGCTATCGCTGGCCACGTGCGACTGGAGCGGTCTCGACGGGCTGTTGGAGATGATTGGCCCTGCCCTCTCGGCCGGGGGAATAAAGCTGAGCCTCCCAAGCCTGAGGATGGACGCGTTCTCCGTGGAGCTCGCGTCCCGCCTCGAAGGAATGAGGCGCGGCGGCCTCACGTTCGCTCCGGAGGCCGGCAGCGAACGGCTTCGCTCCGTGATAAACAAGGGCGTGAGCCAGGAGGATATAGAGTCCGCGCTTGACGCCGCGTTCAGGCACGGATGGGAGCGCGTCAAACTGTACTTTATGATGGGCTTGCCGACAGAGACGGAATCCGATCTCGAGGGTATTGTCGAAACCGCTGAACTGTCGCTCGGACTCGCGAGGCGGCACAAGAGGCGCGGAGAGATATCGGTTTCTCTCGCGGGCTTCGTGCCGAAGGCGCACACTCCCTTTCAATGGGAGGCGCAGGCGTCCAGGGAGGAACTTCGCGAGCG
>JAISQP010000039.1 GCA_031274115.1 Synergistaceae bacterium | reverse complement strand
ATAATACCCGCCTACATTCTCCGTTTGTATCGTCAGGTTCGATATCGTATACACATCGCCGTCGAACGTGCCCATGAAGTGGTAGTTGTATCCAATCGGCGTCCACTCCCTGCCTGCGAGGTCGATGTCCGCAGCAAGCGTAATCGTATCCCCGGAGAAATCGTCTGATCTTGCATTGACAATCTTCGCCAGCCCGGAGAGTTCTTCGGCGGTTGAGATCGTAAATGTAATATCTCGGCTTTTGCTGTCATACCACGACGTGTCCGCGACGTCGCTCCAGTTGCCGTTGGTAGTCGTTCCGCCGCCTATGGACAATTCTTCCTCAAGTTTGATGAAATCGTATGAAAATGAGGATTTCCCATCCACCTTGTCCTTATTTTTGGAAAACTGGTTCTCGACAAATTTCAAGAGATCCAACGTGGCATTCAACGTGACATTTCTTTTTAAAGATATTTCTCGCTGGATAGGTTCATATTTTAGACTAACACCCGCCGTGGCCTTTGTGGAAACGAGATCGACACAAGCGATGTTGAAAAATAATTTTGGGCCAAGCTCGAATTTAGCTTCGACAGCCAATGAAGGGGGCTCCGGAACAGACCCTTTCGCGGTTTTTGGCGATTGCGTGTTGACGGGCGTAATGTTCCAATTTTGGACGTCAAAACCATAGCAGCCGCCGCTGCTCTCCTCGTAGCCGACCTCCCAGGACCCTTCCGTGCTCGCCGCCATTTTTGCCGCGGTCGAATAGTCTATCCAATAGGGGACGCAAATGCCGGGTATAACTGAGCAAAATACCGTTGCCCTGGGAGTGATATTGAAATCATCCGTGCTCTGAACGCTCAACTTTCCAGAGAATTTGGCCCCGAGATCTTTTTTCCATTCATAGGGGAAAGTCACCTTCAATCTCTCCATGTTCGCATCCTTGATGGATATATAAAACGAAACACCGGAGGTGAAACTTATTTTTGGAGTCACTTCAATTTTAAAATTGACAGCCACTGCCGCCGTTTCGTCCAGCTTGTTTTTCAATTCGGTGTTCAGGGCCACGCTCTGTCCTATCGAGACTTTATGTTCAATATCAAGCTGCCCTTCAAGATCCATCGCGGCGATTAAATCGTCAATAACATTGCCGCGCGTTTGCAGGCTCCTCAGGGAGCTGCCGCGTGAGCGAGCCAGCGCGGATTCGACGGGTTCATGCGCGGAAAAGAATAAATCGCCGTCGGATAGGATGTCCCCTATGCCAGCCTGTCGCAACGACAGGGTCTGCGAGCCATTTGACTCAGCCTGAACTGCCACGACTACCGCGGAAAACCCATAGGCGAAATCATTCGAGGGCGGGACCACTATAACGTCCCCCTCGACATAGGTCCTATCGGTATTCAGTATCGACATCTCATACGGCGCGATCGCGCGGTCTTTATCCGTTTCACTGGAGTGCTTGGTTGATACGACATCACCGGCGTCCGCGTTATAAACATTCGTCTTATAAACCGCGTTTTCCAGGAGAACATTCGCTTCGTCAGTCTCGAAAAAGTATGAATTTTCATCAGATCCCGGTTCCGTTCCCGGCGTGGGGTCCGGCGTATTCGGGTTATCCGGCGTGTCGGGGTTATCCGGCGAACTTGTCACCGTTACCTGACAGTACGCGGCATAGCCGTTTTGGTCATGGGCGCGGATCGACGTCGTCCCCGCCCTGAGGGCCGTCACTCGCGCCGTCGCCTCACCGGTCGGCGTAACCTCGGCTACGCGGGACTCCTCTGGCATCCAGTCGATGACGCCATAATAATTGCTGGCAGTGATCGACGCGCTTTCGCCAACCTTCAGAGACAGGCTCGAAGGCGAAACCGTCAGGCCTCCCCCGCTGGAAGAGCCGGCGTCCCCGCCGCCGCCGCCGCATCCGCCGGCCATTATCGCAAGCCCGAATATCATTACAAAAGCTAACAGCGCCCAACTTCTTCTTTGCATTACAACAACCTCCCAAGAAAATATTTTTGACGGTGAACCTTTTTAAAAGCTTTAAAAGCGCCGGGGCGTCCGCCGATGGAGCAAGCGAAGGCCGAATTGTCCCGACAAAACAATAATGGACGCCTCCGGCGTTCGTTTTACTTAGCGCTGATCGCTGTCCGCAGAGTCCCTGGACGGCGACGGAATTTTGCGTCCGTCCTTCCGCGCTTCCTTATACCTCTCGCAGTGGCTCGAATTGCGCCAACACTCAAGCGCCTTCCTCAACCCGCGTCTGTTCAGCAGCATCCGTAACGTCCTTTTTTTCTCCAAGACACACCTCCTATCCGGATCGATCCGGCCATCGATTTTATAAAGATGATTTATGCTCACGCTCTCCCATGCCGGCGTCAGGATGATATCCGGTTGTCGAACGAACGCAGCGAACGATCGTCGGCATGGATGCCGGCGAAGGCGTTTTCTGGACATGGATGTCCAGTCAACGCCGGTCGTGCGCGCAGTGAGTCGACAACCGGATATCATTGCCCGGAGCAGGTCAACAGCCGTAAAATTTTTTGATTTTGGTTTTGATTTTAGGTTTTGGACGACGGAAAACGAACGCGACGCCGTGACAGCGGCGCGAACCGAAAAACTACCTAGAAGTGCCTGCCTGCCTGCCTGCCTGCCTGCCTGCCTGCGAAATTATGTCCGGGGCGGGTTTTAAGTCATCAGTAAAAACCATTAACATCATCCCATCGGCTCAGTCTTATGAAACAAAAATCACTTTAACACCGCGTCAAAACTTTTTCAAGATATTACGGCGTATCTTTATTTGCATCGTATATCATATATGGTATGATATTCGAGAAAGCTGAAAAAGAGATTGCTATGCGCAGGATGCGTGATTACGAGAGGAGATGCTTAGCGTGAAATTCGCGGAATATAAAAAAGAAGCCTTTGCGGCCGATAAAGAACTCTACAGAGAGTATAAAGCGCTCGAACCGGAATACGAGGTCATAAAGCAGATTATACAAGCCCGCATCGAGCTGAACCTTACACAAAAGGAACTGGCCGATAGAATCGGAATACAACAAAGCAACATCAGCCGTCTGGAGAGCGGGAATTATAACCCCTCGCTGGAATTCCTAAAGAAAGTGGCCGATGGGCTCGGCAAAGAACTTCACGTAGAATTCAAATAATCCGGTTATTGATTCTTTTTAATATAGATGTGATAATCGTCAGGCTCGTTCATTTGAGTCCATAATCAAAGGTGGGAAAACGGTGAATTATTATCAGCGGGAGATGGAGTGCGCGTCGAGGGAGAAACTGCGGGAGATTCAGACTGAGAGGCTCGTGAAGACGGTTAAGCTGGTCTATGAAAACGTCGCCTATTACAGAAAAAAGATGGACGACAAGGGCGTGAAGCCCGGCGACATAAAGTCGCTCGACGACCTGCCGAAGCTGCCCTTCCTGTCGAAAGACGACCTGCGCGAGGCGTATCCTTACGGCCTCTTAGCCAGGCCTCTCTCTGACGCGGTGAGAATCCAGTCTACGAGCGGTACGACCGGCAAACGTGTCGTGGCTTTCTACACCCAGAACGACATCGACATGTGGGACGAGTGCTGCGCGAGGGCCATAGTGGCGGCGGGCGGCGGCAAGGACGACGTCGTGCACGTCTCTTACGGATACGGGCTCTTCACCGGAGGGCCCGGCTTGAACGGAGGGTCGCACAAGGTCGGGTCGCTCACGCTGCCGATGTCGTCGGGAAACACGGAGAGGCAGATTCAGTTCATGTGCGACCTCGAATCGACAATTCTCTGCTGCACTCCGTCATACGCCGCCTATCTGGCGGAGACGATCGTAAGCATGGGGCTGCAGGACAAAGTCAAGCTGAAGGCCGGCATCTTCGGCGCGGAGGCGTGGAGCGAGGAGATGCGCCGCGACATAGAGAAGAACCTGCGCATAAAGGCCTACGATATTTACGGGCTGACCGAGATAGCGGGGCCGGGCGTCTCCTTCGAGTGCTCCGAGCAGACCGGGATGCACATCAACGAGGACAGTTTCATCGCCGAGATAATCGACCCGGAGACTGGAGAGGTCCTGCCCGAGGGCTCGAAGGGCGAAATAGTGTTCACCTGTATCAACAAGGAGGCGTTTCCTCTGCTCCGATACCGGACGAGGGATATCTGCGTGCTCTCCAGCAAGCAGTGCTCGTGCGGCAGAACCTTTGTCAAGATGGGCAAGCCCATGGGCCGCAGCGACGACATGCTCATCATAAGAGGGGTCAACGTCTTCCCGTCACAGATAGAAACGGTGCTCCTGAACAGCGGGCTGACGCCGAACTATCAGATCATTCTCGACAGAGTAAACCACATGGATACGTTCGAGGTACGGGTGGAGATGACGCCGGAGATGTTCTCGGACACGGTGAAGCGGATATCCGTGAGGGAAAAAGAGCTTGTCGCCTCCCTGCGAGACATGCTGGGCATATCGCCGAAGGTGACGCTCGTCGCGCCGCGCAGCATCGCGAGGAGCGAGGGGAAAGCCGTCCGCATCGTTGACAACCGCAAAATTTGACGGGAGGCCGCACAGATGACTATCGATCAGATTTCCATATTCGTTGAGAACCGTCCCGGACGCCTGGCTGAGGTGACGGGGATACTGGGGGACGCCGGGGTCGATTTGCGCGCCATGTCCATCGCGGACACGACCGATTTCGGGATACTTCGCCTCATCGTCGATGACGCGAAGAGGGCGAAGGAGCTTTTGAGTTCGGCGAACTGCGTATTTTCTCTGACGCAGGTGCTGGCCGTGTCGATCGAGGACTCGCCCGGAAGCCTCGCAAAGGTGCTGCGTATTCTCTCCGACGCCAATATCAGCGTCGAGTACGCGTACGCGTTCATCACCCGCAAGAGGGGGGACGCGTACGTCATCTTCCGGGTCGAGGACAACGACCGCGCGATCGCGGTCTTCGAGAAAAACGGCGTAAAGACAGCCTCCGCTGGCGAGCTTTTCGATCTCTAGGCCCGTCCGGGGCCGGGAGAACGCGGGTTGAAATGCGAATAAGGCTGCTGATGGGCAACGAGGCCATCGCCCTGGGTACCCTGCGCGCCGGAGTCGACTTCGCGGTCGGCTATCCCGGCACCCCTTCTTCCGAGGTCCTGGAGACCATCGCGAAGGAGAGGCGGGACGGGGTATACGTGGAGTGGTCCGTAAACGAGAAGACCGCTCTGGAGGTCGGGGCCGGCGCCGCTATAGCCGGCGCGCGGGTCTTGGTGACGATGAAACAGGTCGGTTTGAACGTGGCGTCCGACCCGCTCATGAGTCTCAACTACGTTGGCGTGAAGGGCGGGTTGGTCGTCATGGCGGCCGACGATCCGGGGCCGATATCATCGCAGACGGAGCAGGACACCAGACACTTCGGCCGCTACGCCAAACTCGCGGTGTTCGACCCCTCGTCGCCCGAGGAGGCGTATCTCATGATCGCCGACGCGTTCGCGTTCTCCGAAAAGCTCGGCAGGCCCGTGCTCTTTCGCCCGACCACGCGCGTCTGCCACAGTTACGCCTCCGTGACGCTCACTGACGGGCCGGCCGCGAGTCCGGAGCGCGATAAACGCGCCGAAAAGGGCTTTCAGAAGGAGGGCGGCCGGTGGGTGATATTTCCCCGGCTCGCCTACCTCAACCACGTCAAGATAGAGGAGGGGCTCGCCCGCATCGAGGAGGATTTTTCTCTCTACCCCGGCAACAAACTGTCAGGACGCGGCGTGAAGGGAATCGCGGCGGGGGGCGTGAGCTGGCTGTATGTTCGGGAGGCGCTTCGCGGCGCGGACTCGGACTGCCGTCTGCTCAAGGTTTCGACCGTTCCGTTTCCGCGCAGGCTTGGGGGCGATTTCCTCCGGGGGCTGGACGAGGTCCTGGTAGCCGAAGAGCTGGACCCGGTCATCGAGCGCGAGCTGATATTTCTCTGCGGGCAGCTCGGCGTAAAGGCGGCGGTCAAGGGAAAGCTCAGCGGACACATGCCGAACGCCGGGGAAAACACGCCCGCCGGGGTGCGGGACGCGATCCTCGATTTTCTCGGCGAAACCGCGACGCGCCCGTCCGCCCCGCGCCCTCGCATTCCCGACCTTCCCGCCCGTCCTCCCGTCCTCTGCGCGGGCTGCCCCCACCGGGCTTCTTTTTTCGCGGTCAAGGAGGCGGCTGGAGGGCGCAAGGCAGTCTTTTCGGGCGACATCGGCTGCTACACGCTGGGCAACGCGCTTCCGCTCGACATGGTGGACACGTGCCTCTGCATGGGAGCGGGCGTCGCCATGGCGCAGGGGCTTCATCGGGTAGAGCCCGACGCGGCGAATTTCGCCTTTATAGGGGACTCTACGTTCTTCCACACGGGCGTTCCAGGGTTAGTGAACGCCGTTTACAACAGAGCCGACGTCATTATAGCCGTGCTGGATAACTCGACGACGGCCATGACCGGCGGACAGCCGCACCCTGGCGTAGGCGAGACGATCTCCGGGGCGCCGGGCCGAAGGATAGACATTTACGGAGTTATTTCATCGATAGGGCCGGACGATCTGCAGCGGGTCGACGCCTTCGACTTCGGCTCGGCAAAGGCCGCGGTCTCGCGCGCGCTGGAGAAAAAAGGCGTCCGCGTCATCGTCTTCGAGGGCGCTTGCGCCGCGCTCTCCGGACACAAGGGGACGCCGTGTTCGATCGACGAAGGCAAATGCGTCGGCTGCGCGCTCTGCGTGAAAAAACTCGGATGCCCCGCTCTATCCATGCGCGGTAAAATCGCCGGGATAGACTCCGCCGCGTGCACCGGCTGCGGACTGTGCAAAACGCTCTGCGCCGCGCGCGCCATCGGGGGAGGGGATGCGGCGTGACTGACTGCCTGATAGTGGGAGTGGGCGGGCAGGGCACGGTCTTAGCCTCTCGGCTGATCGGAAACGCGGCGATTGCGCGCGGGCTCGCCGTGCGGGGCAGCGAAACGATCGGCATGGCGCAGCGCGGCGGGAGCGTGGCAAGCCACCTGCGCATGGGCGGAGAGATAGACTCCCCTTTGATTTCTCCGGGGGGCGCGGACGTCATACTCGCGTTCGAACCCTGCGAGGCGGCCCGCGCCCTCCCGTACTTGAAGCCTGACGGAGTTATGATCGTATGCGACAGAGCCGTACAGCCGGCCGGCTCGCCGGGTTACGACGCGCGGGAGATGATCGGCGGGCTGAGGCTGGCCGTAAGGCGTCTGTACGTTCTCGACGGGGAGCGTATTACGGCTTCCTGCGGGGCGAGATGTCTGAACGTCGCTATCCTGGGGGCCGCGATCGAATGCGGCGCGATCCCGTGTTCTATGGAGGATATTGAAAAAGCTCTGGAGGCAAGGTTCGACAAGCGCCGCTCGGAGATGAACAAGGCCGCGCTCAGGCTTGGCGCCTCGATGGCGCGGGCCGGCGGCGAAGAAAGAAAGCATGGTGGACGACATGGACATGACTGAGAACATGCTGGAGGAAATCAGGAAGAATATCCGGCATGCGAAAAAGAGCGCGTTCTACAGTAAACATTTCTCGGATGTGGAACCCGACGACATCAAGACGGAGGACGACTTTCTCAAACTGCCGTTCACTGAAAAGGAGGACCTGCGCAACGCCTATCCGTTGGGACTGCTCGCGGTCCCGGAGGACGAGATCGTTCGCGTACACTCGTCGTCCGGGACCACCGGAGCGCCGGTCATCATACCTTATACCCGCAGGGACGTCGAGGACTGGGCCATTATGTTCAGGCGCTGTTACGAGACCGCCGGCGTAACCAGGGAAGACCGGGTTCACATAACGCCAGGCTACGGCCTCTGGACGGCCGGCATCGGTTTTCAGGCGGGGGCGGAACTGCTCGGCGCGATGGCGATACCCATGGGTCCCGGCAACACCGACAAACAGATAACAATGATGATGGACATTAAGTCGACCGTGCTGACGGCGACGTCCTCTTACGCGCTCTTGCTGGCCGAGAAGATAACGCAGCGCGGCGTGAAGGATAAAATTCACCTGAGAAAGGCCCTGATCGGCTCCGAGCGATGGGGCGAGAAGATGCGCCGGCGCATCGCCGGAGAGCTTGGAGTGCAGCTCTACGACATCTACGGTCTCACGGAGATATACGGCCCCGGCATCGGCATAAGCTGCAGTCGCGAGTGCGGCATGCACATGTGGACGGACTATATGCACTACGAGATCATAGACCCGAAAACGGGCGGACGAACGCCCGCGGGCGAGGTCGGCGAACTCGTGATAACTACACTGAGAAAGGAAGGCGCGCCGCTCGTGCGCTATCGCACCCACGACCTGACGAGGGAGATGCCCGGAGAGTGCGCCTGCGGACTCCCGTATCCGCGCATCGACACGCTAATCGGACGTTCCGACGACATGGTGAAGGTCAAGGGCGCCATGATCTACCCCGGCCGGGCCGACGAAGCGCTTGCCGCCGTGGACGGAGTCAGCAGCGAATATCAGATCATGATCGACCACATGAACGGCAAGGATATCGTGACGGTCTTCTTCGAAACGGAACAGACGGAGGAAAGCGCGGCGGGAGCGCTCGAGAAGACGGTGCGAGAGACCTTCAAGGACAAGATCGGCATAACGGTAAACGCGAAGGCCGTCGCCTTGGGCGATCTGCCGCGGAGCGAAAAGAAATCCACCCGTATATTCGACAACAGGTACTAGGAAGACTGATTTAACCGGCCGCTTGACGCCGTTCGCGACTCGCTACGCCAACGAACGCTCGCTGCGGGCATCCGTACCCTCGTCTCGCTTGTCCGACATCCATGTCGGCCATCGTTGGCTTCGCTCGTTCGCAAACGGCGTCAAGTATTAACACCCGATTAAGCGAAGTTGTATAAGTTACATCAGCGACTTCAGCGCCTTGAGAGCGGCGTCGTAGTCGGGTTCGCGCGTCTGTTCGGAGACGATCTGGACGTAACGCACGACGTTTTGCTTGTCGATGATGAAGATCGAGCGGGCCAGCAGGCGAAGCTCCTTGATAAGTATGCCGTATCCGACGCCGAACGAGACCTCGCGATGGTCGGAAAGAACCTCGACGTTGTCTATGCCGTCAGCCGCGCAAAAACGCTTTATCGCGAAGGGGAGATCCGCGCTGACGTTCAGCACTGCGACGTCGTCCGGCTGATTCGCCGCGTCCTGGTTGAACCAGTGAATCTGGAGATCGCAGACCGGGGTATCCAGAGAGGGGGTCGCAGAGACGACCTTGATCTTGCCCTCGAAGTCCTTCAGGCTCTTTGAGTTCAACGCTGTGTCCAAAAGCGTAAAATCCGGCGCTTTGTCGCCCGGCTTCACCGGACCTCCGACCAGCGTCAAGGGATTGCCCTGCATCGTTATTATACCGGTTCTCTCCACACGAAACCCTCCTTAAAAATCCGCTTCCGCGGAAATGACGAATATCGACTCCGCCGCCTTTATATTATAAAGCCCGGCCGCCGGATCGCACGGTCCATATTACGGAACGGACGCGGCGATTAAACAGTCCCCGGGTCGAGCCAGATATCGAGCGACATCGGGACGCCGCTCGCCGGCTCGCCCCGGAGTTCGCGTCTCATCCCTCCGAGAAGGCCGCACCGTTCAGCGCAGGCGTTGTGAACGTGGATGCTCTCGAAGTTTTCCTGGCGGGCGAGGATAAAGGCGTCGTCCTCCAACTCCGTGAAGCGTTCGGCGACTCCGCTTATCATCTCCCTAACGACGTCCTCGACGAATCGCGGCTTCATGTGCCCCTCCCAGACTACGTCCAGCTCGTCGGGGCGCTTCAAGAGTTCGTATATTCCGGAGCTCATGGAGTCCTCTACGATGTCCACAAGTCTCTCCACCCTTACGGGGGCTTTCGAGCCGATCAGCAGCGTCCCCAATCCTCTCTGATTATGAGAGGCGACGGGCAGTATCGAGAGTATCTCCTCCGACTGACGCTCACTGTAACCGGCCTCGCGGAGGACGCCCCGCGCCCGCTCGGTTACCATCTCCCTGGCGCACGGACAGACCGTGAAGCCGTTCACCTCGACCCCGGCGACTCTCCGCGTCGACTCTCCGTCGCTCACGGAGACGCCTATGAAGGTGCAGAGGTTCTCCGCCTGCTTGTTCGAGGCCGGCGTGAGCTTAGTCATGGGGTACTGAGCCCTCACGCGCGCCTCCGCCCTCGCCGCCCCCTGCGTCCTCGCGATGGCGAGCGCCATCCTGTCCGTAAGAGTCTCGAAGTCGGGCGAGGGAGCGAGCGTGATTGCGCTCGCCGCGTCCTCTATGTTCTCGATGAAGCGGGACATGTGTACGCCGGACCGCTGCGCGTCCAAATGAGCGTAAAGTTCCATCTCCGCGAAAAAAAGGGTCTCCCGCCCGCACTCGTCC
>JAISQP010000024.1 GCA_031274115.1 Synergistaceae bacterium | reverse complement strand
ACAATAAATCAGCGTTTCCATAAAAATACCGGAGGTGGCGTGAGAGTGACAAAGGCGGAATTGGCAGGCGAGGTAGCAAAAGAGGTTGAAGGTTTGACAAAAGCAAAGACGGCGGAGGTTATCGACGCTTTTTTCCAGGCGATCCATTCCAGCCTCTCGAAAGGCGAGAAGGTTCAGGCTGTCGGCTTCGGCACGTTTGAGATTCAACAGCGCGCCGCGAGAAAAGGGCGCAACCCTCAGAAGCCAACAGAGGTGATCGACATTCCAGCAAAGACCGTGCCGGTTTTCCGCGCCGGTAAAGCCCTTAAAGACGCGGTTAACGTCACCAAGAAGAAGAAAAAAAAGTAACTCGCGCGTGAGCGTTACTACGGCGTTTGTTTCGCTTTGAGGCTGCGCCGTAATCACTAAACCAGATACCCCCGGCAGAAGAGAAGCCGGGGGTATCTGGTTTATGCGCCCCCGTCAACAATTCATAACATCTTCACAATTATGGGGTATCCTTTGTCCGTCAAGATAAAGGATACTCTGAGGAAGAGCTGATTGAACCGTAGGGGGAGTGTAGTTATGGGAGAGCGTGTCTTAAAAACTGAAACCGTCAGCGTGAACGGGATGACCTGCGTCAGCTGCAAGAAACGGATCGAAAAAAGACTGAAAGCGATGGCCGGCGTCGAAGAGGCGGATGTGAATTATGTACACGGAACAGCGAAGGTCAAATACGACGGGAGCATAGTCGATCTGGATCGGATCGCAGGCGCTATCGAGGAGCTGGATTACACCGTGGAGCGGCGCGGGGGACTCGGCGGCAGACCGGAGTCGAGGCGCGAGCGGGACAACCTCATGGGCGTCCTGCTGATAATCTTCGCGCTGTTTTTATTCCTGAATCATGGCGGGGGCGGAATTCTCGCGAGAATTTTCAACTTTTTCCCGCAGGCGGAGAAGGGCATGGGGTACGGAGCGCTCTTCGCGGTGGGCTTGTTGACGTCCGTCCATTGCGTCGCCATGTGCGGCGGCATAAACATCTCGCAATGCCTGGGCCAATGCAAGGGCGAGAGCCTGAAGCCCTCTTTTCTCTACAATTCAGGGCGAGTGATATCTTACACCGCGGTCGGAGGGATCGTGGGCGCGATCGGTTCGGTCATCAGTTTTTCGGGCGCCGCCAAGGGGATCGTACAGATAGCGGCGGGGGTATTTATGGTCATAATGGGGATCAACATGCTCGGAATGTTTAAATCCCTTCGCGGCCTCGCGCCGAGAATGCCGGAGTTCCTGACGAAGAAAATCGAGAGCAGCAGGGATGGGAAAGGACCGCTTTACGTAGGGCTGCTCAACGGTCTTATGCCTTGCGGACCGCTTCAGGCGATGCAGCTTTACGCGCTTTACACGGGAAACCCGTTCAAAGGCGCCCTGTCGATGTTTTTTTTCAGCCTCGGCACCGTTCCGCTGATGTTCGGCCTAGGAGCGTTCAGCTCCATGATGGGCAAAAAATTTACAAGCAGGGCGCTCAAGTACGGCGCGGGACTCATCATAGTCATGGGCGTGGTGATGTTCAATAACGGCGTGAGCTTGTCCGGCATCGGCTCGCCCCAGTTAGGCGGCTCGCAAGCGAGCGCTCTCAGCGCGGCGCCTGTGGCTTCGGGTTCCGGAGCGGTTCAGGAGATAACCACCCCCCTTCCCCGCTTCGGCTACCCGTCGATCACGGTAAAAGCCGGAGTTCCGGTGAAGTGGAATCTGAAGGCGGAGAGAGGGACCATCAACGGCTGCAACAATACGGTCGTGATCCCGTCGTTCGGGATCGAGAAAAGGCTGCAGACCGGCGACAACATCATAGAGTTCACCCCGCTCAAGAGCGGAAGATATCGCTATAGCTGCTGGATGGGAATGATAAGGGGAATGATAACCGTGGTTGACGGAGAAACCCCGGATAAAACCGCCGCTCTTCCCATGGCGGAGGCAGGCGAACTCGCGGGCGCCGGGCCTTCATCCGGAAATTCGGATCAGGCCGGGCTGTATGAAGACGACGATTCGTCCGCTTACCCCAAATGCCGCTGCTGCTCTCCCAGAAGCTAGGGAAGCGCTGATTGAACCGATAAAACGACATTGTGTCATTTGCGAATACAGAGACCATCCTATTCCCGTAGTAAATCGCTTAAAATTTTACCGTAAAGGGGGCGTCGATAGTGAACAGAGAAGTGATAAAAATAAGCGGAATGGCTTGCCCGGCTAAAGCCGGGGAGGAGGCGGTATTGATATGAGCAGGGAGACGATTACGATCAGCGGCATGACGTGCGCCGCTTGCGCAAAACGGATCGAAAAGGCGACGGGCAAGCTAAACGGGGTCGTGAAATCGACGGTGAACTTCGCCACCGAGAAATTGACCGTCGAGTACGATGAAGCGGCTCTCCCGTTATCCACGATTCAGGATGTCATCAGGAATATAGGTTATGGCGTGGTCGAGGAGACGAAAAACAGCGAAGCGAACATTCCTATCGCCGGCATGACCTGCGCGGCCTGCGCAAAGCGCATAGAGAGGACGCTCGGCAAGAAGGACGGGGTTTTGAGCGTCTCCGTCAACTTCGCGACCGAAAGAGCGAAGGTCGTGTACGATCCCGGCAGAATAAAACTCGCCCAGATAAGGGACGCGATATCGGGCGCGGGATATCAGCCTCTGGAAATAGAAAAGAAAGGAGCTGTAGACGAGGATCGTCTGCGCAAGGAGAGGGAGATTCGGACGCTCAGGATAAAGTTTATCGTCTCAGCGGTATTCGGAATCCCGCTGTTACATCTCGCGATGGGCGCCATGATCTGGTGGTGGCCGGTCCCGATTCCGAGGATCCTCTATCCGATGCAGTACCCGCTCAATTACGCGATAGTGCAGATAGCTCTCGTGATACCGATAATCGCGGCGGGATACAGGTTTTACACAGTGGGGTTCAAGGCGCTCATCCAGAGGAGCCCCAACATGGATTCTCTCATCGCGATAGGAACGTCGGCCGCGGTCATATACAGCCTTTACTCCACATACCAGATACTCGTCGGGAACTTCGGCGCGGTCGAGGGGCTGTACTTCGAGTCGGCGGGAGTCATCATCACGCTCATACTGCTTGGCAAATATCTCGAGTCAGTGTCGAAGGGCAAGACCTCCGAGGCGATAAAAAAACTGATGGGACTCGCCCCGAAGACGGCGATCATCATTCAGGACGGCAAGGAGTTGGAAATACCCATCGACGAGGTTGAGATCGGACACGTCATCCTCGTCAAGCCCGGCGGGAAAATACCCGTCGACGGAGTGATAGTGGACGGGCATTCGGCGATAGACGAGTCCATGCTCACCGGCGAGAGCATACCCCTCGACAAGAAGGTCGGGGACAAGGTGTTTGCCGCCACCATCAACAAAAACGGGGTCATTCGCTTCGAGGCCACAAAGATCGGCAGCGATACCGCTCTCGCGCAGATCATAAAACTCGTGGAGGACGCCCAGGGCTCGAAGGCGCCGATCGCGAAGATGGCCGACATCGTCTCCGGCTATTTCGTCCCGGTCGTCTGCGTTCTTGCCGTCGTCGCCGCGGTCGCGTGGTATGTGGCTCTGCGGGACGCCAGGTTCGCGCTCACGATCTTCATCTCCATACTGATAATAGCCTGTCCCTGCGCCCTCGGGCTCGCCACTCCGACGGCGATCATGGTCGGCTCCGGAAAGGGAGCTGAGTACGGAATACTCTTCAAGGGCGGTGAAGTTCTGGAGACGACTCACAAGGTGAACGCCATAGTGTTCGACAAGACGGGAACTCTGACGGAGGGGAAACCCGAGGTAACCGACGTCGTGGTCGCTGTGGATTCGAATCTCACTCAAAACCGCCTCCTTCAGATAACGGCGTCGGTGGAGAAGGGATCGGAGCACCCCCTTGGAGAGGCTATCGTGGCGGGCGCTGAGCGCGAGAAACTAGAATTTCTCGGGGTGGACAACTTTCAGGCGCTCACAGGTCTCGGCGTCGAGGCCACGGTCGAGGGCGGCTCTTTCTTCATAGGCAACCGCAAGCTCATGACGGAGCGCGGCGTCTCTCTCGGTGAACTTGAGAGCGAGTCGGACCGCCTGGCCGAAGAGGGAAAGACACCCATGTACGTGGCGCTCGGGGACAAACTCATGGGCATAATAGCTGTGGCCGACGTGCTCAAACAAAGCAGCGCCGAGGCGGTCAAAGTTTTGAGGGGTATGGGAATAAGCGTCGCCATGATTACGGGCGACAACAAAAAGACGGCGAACGCCATCGCGAGACAGGTCGGAATAGACAGAGTGCTGGCGGAGGTAATGCCGCAGGACAAATCGAACGAGGTGAGGAAACTTCAGGAGGAGGGGCTTCGCGTGGCTATGGTCGGCGACGGGATCAACGACGCTCCCGCCCTCGTCCAGGCCGACATCGGAATATCGATAGGCTCCGGAACGGACGTGGCCATCGAGTCGGCCGATCTCGTTCTGATGAGAAGCGACCTCATGGACGTTCCGACCGCGATAGCGCTGAGCAGGAGCACCATTCGCAATATCAAGCAGAACCTCTTCTGGGCTTTCGCTTACAACACGGCCGGGATACCTGTCGCCGCCGGGATACTGTACCTCTTCGGCGGCCCGCTGCTGAACCCGATACTGGCGGCGGCGGCCATGTCTCTCAGTTCGGTGTCGGTCCTGACAAACGCCCTCAGGCTCAGGAGATTCAGGCCAAACCGCGCCGATTAGCGGCGGATTTATTATCAGGGATTCAGATAAAAAAATACTTAATTTACAGGGAGGAATTTTAATGTTGAGTAAAATAACTGGTAAAATCACAATGGCGTTTTTGTTGACATGCGTATTGTCGGTGTTCGGCGCTGGAACCTCCGAAGCGGCTTTTAACACGGATATCGTAGGACAGACCGCGATAACGTCGTTCAAGGCGATGATAGACGCCCTGGAGTTTCCGCCGGTTTCTGACGAAAACGACGGCGTTTGGGTCTTGACCGATCCGGACGGGGACGCTGCCTTCTGGTGGCGCAAGGAGTCGAGCGACAAGCGCATGTTCGACGTGTATCTGTGCTTCAACGCTGAGCCTTTCGTGAACGCGGGGCTGGATCCGGACAAACTGCCGATGGATATGAAGGGCATGTTGAAGGACAGGGGCAAGCTGATGGTGGGCAAAAAACTGTCGAAAGAGGCGCTCAAATACGACGGGGAGGTTACGCCCCTCTCGTCGTTCGAGCAGATAGTGAAGCTCGACAGGGAGTCGGTCGGCTATCACGCCGCGCTCGATCACTACGGAGTCACCGTGGCGGACGGCTCGCTCCTTGAATGGGCAAAGGACATGAGCAAGAATGACAAGGACCTCGTGTTCGTACTCGACCCGAAGATATTCATTGACGCCGGAGTCGACCCCGCCAAGGTCGAGGGCTGGGTATACGATAAAGTCCCCCTCGAGGACGCGAAGGGAAGAAAGTTCGAGGCCGAAAAATTCCTCAAGCCGTTCGACCTGAAGTAATACCGATTCGATTTAAAACGAACAGCGGCGCCCCCGCCTCACAGCCGGGGCGCCGCAGGGTTCTAACAATAAATCAGCCTTCATAGGACATCTGCTGATTGTACGACATCTCCCAGAAGAGATACTCGAACTCGACGCTCGATACGAAGATACCCTCTATCCGCTCGAGTTCTTCCTTGGACTTACTGACGCACATCCCGTCCAGAGCGTCGAAAAACCAGCCGAACGACTCGTAGAATTCATCGCTCGAATAGGTCTCGATCCACGACTTGTAATAGTTTTCCGAAAGCCCGTCGCGATAATCCGAGGCGAGGCGCGTCGCGTAGTCGTAGTAGGTCCAGGCGCAGGGGAAGACCGTCGCCAGTAGTTCGGCCACGCCGCCTTCCTGTCCTGTCGCCAGCATATTTGCGGTATACGCCCTGTTGTAGAGCGACGGTTTTACGGACGCCATCTCCTCCCGCGAGACGCCGAAAGAGCGCATGTATTCCCTGTGCAGCTCCATCTCTTTGTTCAATATGCCGTCCTGCGAAGCGGAAAAACGCGACATGAGCTCCTCTGTGTCGGCCTTCAGCACGCCCAGCGCGAATACCTTGGCGTAAGACAAGAGATATCGATAATCCTGCAGGAGGTAGAATTTAAACTTCTCCCTGTCCAGAACGCCGCGCCCCAGCTCCTGTACGAAAGGATGCCTGTACCCTGCCTCCCATACCCTTTGCGCCTTCTCCTTCAATCCTCTTGAAAATGACATAGTCACGCCGCCTCTCAGCGTCAAGGCCCTGCCCGCCGTCGCGGGCAATCGCCAGGGTTAATTATATTCCGGTGTCGACGAAACCGAGCAAGCAACGCTGTTGTCTCTCTTCCCGGTCAGGTATTCCCGCAGCTTAGCGAGCACGTCGTCCAAATCCAACGGCTTGCCGACATGAGCGTCCATGCCTGATTCAAGACATTTTTCGATGTCCTCGCGGAACACGTTGGCCGTCATGGCGATAATTGGGACAGTTTTCGCGCGGGGGCAGTCAAGAGCGCGGATACGGCGCGTCGCCTCGTAACCGTCCATCTCCGGCATTTGCAGATCCATGAAGATCATGTCATATCGCTCCGGGTCCTGTGAGAAAAGCGACAGAGCGTCGGCGCCATTTTTTGCGCAGTCAATGGCAAGCATGGTCGGCTCGAGCAGCGTCAGCACAATTTCTCGGTTGATCTCTACGTCCTCGGCCAGCAAAACGCAAAAACCTTCAAAGCAATCCATTTGACCGAGCTGACTGTCATCAGCCCGGGAGCTGTTCACGCCGAGGCACTCGCCTATGCAGTCAGCGATAGCTGACGGGAACAGCGGCTTTTGCAAAAATTTATCCACGCCGGCCCTTTGGGCTTCATCCTTTATGGCGTTATCCCACTGCACGCTGAACATCATGACGACAATCGAATCACCGGCGCCGTTCCGTTTGATCCGGCGCGAAAGCTCCAACCCGTCCATATCGGGTATTTTCCAATCCACAAAGCAAATGTCGTATGGGCCGTTGCGCCCGATGAGCGCGACGGCTTCGTCGCCGCAGGCGGCAACGTCGCAGGCAATGCCGAAACCCTGCATGATGCCGCCGAAATATTCCCGGATTTCCGGCGTGTTATCCACAACCAGCACGCGGATATTTTTCCGGGCCGCGCAGGAATCCAGAAAGCCGCTGTTTTCCGCCTCTCCGCGTTTCGCCTGTATGGTAAAGGCGAACGTGGCGCCCTTATCGAGTTCTGACTCAATCCATATTTTCCCGCCCATCATCTCCACGATGCGTTTTGAAATCGTGAGCCCGAGCCCCGTGCCGCCGAATTTCCGCGACGTATTGCTCTCGGCCTGCTGGAAGGCGTTGAACAATCGCGCCTGCTGCGCCTCTGAAATGCCGATCCCGTTGTCCGTTACCTTGATTTGAATTGTGCATACGTCGTTTTCCTCTTTGACCAGACGCGCGTCCAGCATTACGGCGCCGTGCTCGGGCGTGAATTTCACGGCATTGCCGAGCAGGTTCGCGATTACCTGCGTCAGTCTCTGGTCGTCTCCTATTAAATTGCGCGGAATATTTTCATCTATATATACGGTAAAATTCTGCTGCTTTTTCTCCACGCGAAAACCGATGACGTTAACCACCTTCTGGAGCATTTTTTCAAAGCTGAACTCGGCGTACGACAGCTCCAGCTTGTTTGCCTCGATCTTAGACATGTCGAGTATATCGTTGATAACTCCCAGCAGATGCGTCGACGCCTCCTCTATTTTTCCGAAGGCGTAGTCCTTGCGCTCCGTGTCGGCCGCCGATTTACCGATAGACGCCATCCCGATGATCGCGTTCATCGGAGTCCGCATCTCGTGGCTCATGTTCGACAAAAACTCGCTCTTCGATCTGGAAGCCTGTTCGGCCGCGTGCTGCGCGGCTATATATTCCAGTTGATGGTATCTCAGCACAAGAATTATCAGGATGCTGGCAACGACAAAGGACACGGCGATGTCCACATAAATCAGGCGCTCTGACGCGATTGGCGTTACGGGTATCAAGCCGGCGCTTTGCGCGTAAAAACAAGCCACGTTTATGGCAATATAAATCGACAGCATAATGATAAAGTCTTTCCCTCTCAGCAACAGGGCGATCATTTCCGAACCCAGCAGCAGATATATGGGCATGCCGCTGTAGATCCCGCCGCT
>JAISQP010000016.1 GCA_031274115.1 Synergistaceae bacterium | reverse complement strand
AACCCATCAGCTTCAGGATAGTGTTGAGCAGGTCGAGCAGTATCCATTGCCTCTCCGGCGCGGCGAGCAGGAACTTCAGAAAATGATCGCCGAACCTGTCGATCTCCTTCGGAAGCTCGCCCCTGCGTTCGAGCTCGAGTATCTCACGCTCCATCTCCTGGCTGAATGTTATTCCACTGAAATCGTCCGTCATAGTCGCAGAGTCCTTTCTTATAATAAGATATTATACAACGCTACGCGCGGAAGGGAGAACACCCGGCGCCGTTATTCCGCGTTTTGCGGTCTATATTCATAGCTTGTCAGTAAGTGTATAATTTAGTAAGCGTTGCTTGAATATAGGGGGTAGTCCATTTTGAGGCGTTTTTACCTGCGTTGTTCGTTGCTGATCTGCTTTGCGGCGGCGCTCGCGCTGTCGGTTCATCCCGCGGCCGGCGAGCAGGCGTCGTCGTTCGACATAAGGAACTATCGCGGGCCGAAGATGAAGGATCTGTATTACGTCATAATCCGTGACATGGACGCGCAGCTTCTCGCCATGTCAGCCGGGAAGCTCGACGTGCTCTCCGACATATACCGCCCGGCGGACGTCGAGCGCCTTGCCAGGTCCGGCGCGGACCTGTCGCTGGCCTCGTCCTTTCACGGCTTTTTCATCACCTTCAACTTGCGCAAGTTCCCATGGGATCAGACGGTATTGCGTCAGGCCGCGTCGCAGGTCGTGGAGCGCAGAAAATGGACTCGCGACCTGTTCGCGGGGTACTGCGAGCCGATCGAGAGTTTTCTGCCGAGTATCTCGCCGTACTACGAGCCGAACGTGACGAAGTTCCCGCCCGGGGTGGATGCCGCGCGCAAGCGCCTCGCGGACGCGGGGTGGACGTGGGACCGCTCGGGGCGGCTCGTCGCTCCTGACGGGCGCAAGGTTCCGGTCACGAAGATACTCTGCCCTCCCTCGTCGGTGGCGACGACGACGACGGAGATCGCCGCCCTGACGGCGGAGGCCCTGTCATCTATCGGAGTTCCGGCAGAGGCCGAGCCGCTCGATTTTCAGACAATGCTGGCCCGAGTCGACGTCCGGAACTTCGACGCCTGCACCAACGCTTGGACAATGTCGCGGGACCCCGATGTTCTATACTCCTTTTATCATTCGTCCATGGACGTGGAGGGCGGGTACAACATGAGCGGCATTGCCGACCCGGAGCTGGACAAAGCGCTCCATGATCTCCGCTACGCGCCGGACGAGGCGAGCGCGCGCGTTATGGCCTCGCGAGCGCAGAAGATGCTCTCGGAGCTGATGCCGGTCATCCCGATCTACAGCCGCTACTCCATCTCGGCGATGCGAAACGACTGGGACGGCGTGTTCACGACGGACAGATCGACCTCGGACAACCTGCTCACGCTCATCTCCATGACGCCAAAGGACGGCGGGGAACGCCCCATTTATTGGAATATCCCGGAGGAGATTCGAACGCTGAACCCGCTCGTCTCCTCCACCGCATACGACTGGGCGGTGCTTGGGACGGTCTACGACACCATGATCTCCGCCGATCCCTATACCTTCGAGGACATGCCGTGGCTCGCCGAGAGCTGGAGCATCGAGCCGGGAGAGAAGGGCTCCGTCCTCACCTTTACCCTGCGCCCCGGTCTGAAGTGGCAGGACGGACGCCCCATCACGGTTCGCGACGTCGAGTACACCCTGAAGTTCATCAAGGACAACAACGTTCCGCGATTCTTCGACAGCGTGAAAGATATCGAATCCATCGAAGCGGACGAGAGCGAGAGGACGGTGCGGGTGACGATGGCGAACACGAGTTACTGGCATCTGCATAACATCGGAGGTATGCTCCTGCTGCCGAAGCATATTCTGGAGAACGTCACGGATTGGCGAACGTGGCAGCCGACCAACAAACCGCACAAGGCCCTGGACGGGACGACGCTCACAGAGCTTATCGGCGCCGGCCCGTTCACCTTTCGCGAGTCGAGGACCGGCGAGTACGTTCACATGACCCGCAACGAACACTACATGCTGCTCGAAGGCGAGTCGCCGCGATGAACGTCTTTTTGAAGCGCGTGTTCGGTTCCGCGGTTGTACTGATCTCGGTCCTCGTGCTCAACTTCTTTCTGTTCAGAATCATGCCCGGCGACCCGCTCACCGGCATCGTGGACCCGCGCTTCTCTCCGGAGGCAAAACAGCAGCTCGCCGCGCAGTGGGGGCTGGACAAGCCCATGGGAGAGCAGTTCGTCGTGTATATCCGAGAGATGCTGTCGTTCCGTTTCGGCCTGTCGATGATGACGGGTGCGCCGGTCTGGGACGAGCTGAAAAAACGCGCTCCGAACACCGTGGCTCTTCTGCTCCCCTCGCTGGTCCTGTCAGCCGCGCTGGGAGGCTGGCTTGGCGTAAAGGCCGCTCTGAAGCGGGGTTCTAACGCCGAGCGGCTCGTTCTCGTCGGGGGGGCCGTTTCATTCTCATTCCCGTCGTTTTTCGTGCAGATACTGCTTCTGCTGTGCTTCGCCTATACCTGGCCGCTGTTCCCTCTGCGCGGGACCACGTCTGTCCCTCCGCCGGGGGGAATATACGGAGCGCTCGACTACGTCTGGCATCTCGCCCTGCCAGTCTTCTCGCTCGTGCTCCTGAGCTTCGGCGGGTGGGCGCTCTACATCAGAAATATGATGGTGAAGGCCATGGGCGAGGACTACGTTTTGATGGCGCGGGCCAGGGGGTTGCCGTACCGCCGCGTGGTGTGGAATCACGCTTTCCGGTCCATACTGCCGCCCGTTCTGACGATTCTGCTTCTCTCCCTGCCGTCGGTGGTGAGCGGCGCGGTCATCACGGAGACCGTCTTCTCGCTGAACGGGGTCGGACGCTTTCTGCTGGAGGCCACAAACTCGCACGACTACCCGTCGGCCGGCGCGGCGTTTTTCCTGCTGGCTCTTCTGACGGTGGGCTGCAATCTCCTGGCCGACGTCTGTTACGCCCTCGTCGATCCGCGCGTCAGGCGCGAGGGCTCGAGAGGATGAAGAGGATGATTTTCAAACGCCGGTGGAGCGAGATATTACTCCTTCTGCTCGCGCTCCTGGCGATCGTCGGGCCGAGGGCGCTCGGGCTGAAGGACGGTCCCCAGGCGCCGCCTTACTCGAAGCCGGGCTGGCTGGATCGTTCGATCGGCGGGACGGCGGTCTTGCGCGTCGATACATCCGAAGATCCCGGCGCTGTCGCGCCTCTGACGTGGAACTACGCCCCTCCGCTGCGGATATCCGTCACCGGGCGCATGGACGGCGGCGCGCTCGAATGGAGGACCCCGGAGGGGAGCTTTACGCTCGCGAGCGGCGCCGGAGAGCTGGACATCGACGCCCGCGACATTCAATTTAAAAGAGCGCTGCGACACAGCCCGTTCGAGAATATGGCCCCGATCCTCTTCCCCTCTCCGGGCGAATACAGCCTATCGCTCGACGGCGAGGGGGAGGTCGAGATGAGGATCGAGGGCGGGCGATGGGGCTTGCTCGGCTCGGACCAGCGCGGGCGCGACGTCGCCGCGCTTCTGGTTCGTGGCGTCCGCGTGTCGCTCCTGGTGGGGATCGCGGCGACGCTGATCTCCACGCTTCTCGGCCTGTCTCTGGGCCTCTTGTCCGGGTACGCCGGCGGGCTGACCGACTCGATCATCATGCGCGCGGTGGACGTACTCCTGTCCATCCCGACGCTGCCCATCCTGATGGTGCTCGCCGGGATGTGGGGCAAGGGGCTCTGGAACCTCGTCTTCATTCTCTCCATATTCTCATGGATGGGGACGGCCCGGACCGTGCGGGCCATGACGCTCTCCCTGCGCGACGCCCCATGGGTCGAGGGCCTGCGGGCTCTGGGCGCGAAGCGGAACTATATCCTCTTCCGTCATCTCGTCCCGGAGGCGCTCCCCCTCCTGCTCGCAAACGTGGCTCTCGGCGTGCCGGGGGCGATACTGGCCGAAGCCGGACTGGCCTTTCTCGGGCTCTCCGACCCCCGGCTTGCCTCCTGGGGGAGAATGCTGCACGAAGCGCACACGTTCGGCGCCTTCACCAACGGGGCGTGGTGGACCGTCCTGCCTCCCGGGATCGGGATAGCCGTGATCTGTCTGCTCTTCATGGATATAGGGCGCAAGCTGGAGGAAAAAGCCGACCCCAGGCTCGCCATGGAGACGAAACAGGAAGCGCTCAAGGAGGCGATGGAATGACCTCCGGCGGGAATACGCCTAGGAGGGCTGTCGAGCTTCGAAGCCTTTCAGTCACATACAGAGGCCGGGACAAAGAGGTTCGCGCCGTGGAAAACTGTTCGTTCAGCGTGGCGACGGGCGACCTGGTCGGGCTTGTGGGGGAGTCGGGCAGCGGCAAATCGAGCGCTTTGATGGCCATACCACGTCTGCTGCCGCCGGGGACGCTGGTCGCCGGGCAGGTGATCTGCGACGGAGAGGACCTTCTCTCTCTCAAAGAGGAGGCCATGAACGTCTGGCGCTGGCGCAGAATAGCGCTGGTCCCTCAGGGCGCTATGAACTCCTTCACGCCGCACCTCACGATAGAGCGCCACATTACCGAGGTTCTGGAGCATCACATGAAGACGCCTAGGCGCGAAGGGCGCGAACGGGCCGCGCAGCTGATTCGGACGGTCGGGCTGGATGAATCGGCGCTGGGGCGTTACCCGCACGAGCTGTCAGGCGGGCAGAAGCAGCGGGCCGCGCTTGCCGCCGCGCTCTCGTGCGAGCCGGATTTTCTTCTTGCTGACGAGCCGACGACGGCCCTCGACGTGATAACGCAGCATGAGGTGTTGGAGACGACGGCGGAGCTGGTGCGCGGGCGCGGCATGGGGCTCCTGCTGGTGACGCACGACCTGCCGCTGGCCGCCGGAATATGCGATACCCTGATAGTGATGAAGGACGGAAGGATCGTGGAGAGCGGTCCTTCGCGCAAGCTCGCGAGCGCCCCCGAACAGCCCTACACGAAGCGGCTGATCGAGGCGATCCGAGAGATGGAGACGCCGGGGGAGGGCCGTTATGAGTGACGCGTATTTAAACGTCAGAGATCTTGGAGTCCATTTCAAGGGACGCCGCCGCCTCTTCAAGGGGCGGGCCGAAGGGGTCTGGGCCCTGAAGTCCGTCTCCTTCTCCCTCGAAAAGGGCGAGACGCTCGCCGTCGTCGGGGAGTCCGGAAGCGGTAAGACTACGCTCCTGCGCTCGCTGCTCGGCCTCGTCAAGCCTTCAGCCGGCAGCGTCGAGCTGCTCGGGCGGTCATTTGACGCGATGACGGAGGGTGAACGCACGGCGGCCCGCCGCCGATGCGGATATGTGCTGCAGGATCCCTACGGGTCGCTGCCGCCTACCCTGACCGTACAGGGCGCCGTGACGGAGCCGTGGAACGTCGTCCACGGCGCCCGCGAAGAGAGAGCGGAGGGCTTGAAGAGAGCGAAGGACCTCCTGGCGGAGCTCAAGCTTCCTGACGACCTGCACGACGTCCGCGTGCGCTATTCCCTCTCGGGAGGACAGCGCCAGAGGGTCGCGGTCGCGAGAGCCCTGATACTCGAACCGGAGCTCCTGCTGTGCGACGAACCCACCGCGATGCAGGACGTTTCGACGCGCGGAGAGGTGCTCGAGGTCTTGAGCCGCCGCGTGAAGGCCGGCATGTCCATGATATTGGTGACGCACGACCTCCTGCTGGCCCGCCGCGCCGCGACTCGCGCCATAGTCCTCTACAAGGGCGGTATCGTGGAGTCCGGGGACACGTCGGAACTCCTGGAGCGCCCCTCCCACAGCTACACCAGAGCTCTTCTGGCGGCGCTGCCCAAGCTCTGAAAAAACGGTTTTGTTTGTTTTTTGTGAGCATTTCATATGCTCAATTTGTATTATTATGGAAAACTAGGCGAATACTCCGTTTTATACATGTTATTATATCAGGCGGTGAGAATAACAGGATTATTGCACGACGTAGGCCACCCTCCTTATAGTCACAAAACAGAAGCGGCTTTGATGGCTGTGTATAATGGAATAATTTCATTGTTTTTACGTGGTCCTTGTAACTGTTTATTTATAAAATATCATACATGAGGGAAGTGATTTTATGCGTAATGTGATAATTACAGATAAAGACAAGACCGATATCGAACCTTTCATTTATAATTGGGTTTTTCAGGACAAGAAAAACGAGAGTTTCCTGGTAAGCGAAATCGTCGAACACTTAGGGAATCACGGCATAGACGCCAGTCCACACGAAGTTAAAAAAACGCTGCAGCAGTGGAGCGACTCCGGATTGGTGTACAGTAACATGGATGGTTATCATGTGTCTTTTACAAATTAATAGACGATAACGCTGTCACGATCGGCGAGTCAAAGCCCTGCCGATTCTTACGTCAACAAAACGGTGGGCAGTGGTAAAAGTTTGCCCGCATGATTGGAGTTCTTTGGAGATCCGGGCGCGATTTGCGAATTTGCCATCTTGAGGGTTTTGTGTTAGCATTGCCAAAGTTTGTGAATGCGAATGCTTCGAACATTGTTCGTAAACGGCAAAAGAATTTTAGCGATTGAAAATACAAATTAATAACCCTGCAGGAGGTATCTGATGACGATAAGGAGCAGATTGAACGTGCGTCGTTGCCCTGTTTCGATTGGCCCTGGGATGGCTTTTTATTTGAGTTCGGCGGATATTGGCGCGCGCCGCGCTAAAGTGGGAAAGCGCGTGTTAGTGTTCGCCGCCGTTATTTTAGCGTTTGTCGCGTTCGCGCGGCCGGCGCGAGCAAACGTGGACTCGCCTCAAGGCGCGCTTGACGTCGCCGGGATTGTGCCTGGGAAGTACGCCTTTATGGACAGGACAAAGACGCCGATTGGCCCCGCGGAGGCCACGGTGTCGTCCGTAAAAGCGATAGTCGGCCTGATGAAGCAGGCTATCGACGTGGCCGCCATTCTACCTCAGGACATGCCGGCCGCGCCGGCCGTTCAGCCATCGGTATTCGTCCCCATGACGGATGTTGACATCGCTCTCAAGGTAGCGGCCATGACGCCGAAATTCGACGCGGAGCGTCAGAACGCGAGGGTTTCCAAACTGCTTGAGTCCAGAGGTCTCCTCTGGCCCGTCGAGGGGTTCATATTCTCGGCCTTCAACGCCACGAGAGGC
>JAISQP010000166.1 GCA_031274115.1 Synergistaceae bacterium | reverse complement strand
GAATATATTTTCATCGCTCAGACCTACGGCGCCACTCCCGCTGATTTTCTTCACTCTTGCGGTATATGCGGCCCCAGGGTCCATTACGGTCACTACTTCATGCCGAGAGGACATCACATGAACGCCATGCTGCTGGGGAACGAACTCGAAACGATCGCAAAGGACGGAACAAACGTCGTTCATTGCCCGTGGAGTTTCGGGCGGCGCGGTTTTATCCTCGAATCATTCCAGAAGTATCACGATTTGGGGATCAACATGGGGATCGGTACTGATACCGTTTCGCTCGACATGCTGATGGAGATGAGGTGGGCGGCGATTTTCTGCAAATCCGCCGAGCGGGGCAACCCGCTTACGGGAAAAGCGTCGGACATATTCAACGCCGCAACCATAGACGGGGCAAAAGCACTGCATCGCCAGGACCTTGGCAGGCTGGCGCCGGGGTGCAAAGCCGACATTATTTTTATCGACATCAAAAACCTCGACTGTACGCCGATGCGTGATCCCGTGAAGACGATCGTGTTCACTGCGACGGGCCGAAACGTATCCAGGGTCATCGTGGACGGGGTTGAAATAGCGGACGAATCCGGCGCCAAAACTCTCGATACGGAAAAACTGCTCCGCGAAATGCAGGCGGCTCAGGACACGCTGATGAAGGGGTTCGCGAAAAATCACTGGGACGGCAAGTCGCACATCGAGGTCTCGCCGATGAGTTTTCCGGTGAGATACGAATAAGCGGCGCGAAGGGGGGTGATGTGATGAAGGGGAAAACTACCCTGATACACAACGCGTCTTTTGTCATAGGATGCGAAAACGACGAGCACTATATTATGCCGGACGGGGAAGTTGCCTACAGAGACGATACGATACTGTTCGTGGGGAAAAAGTACGGGGGACAGGCGGACGAAAAGATAGACGCGAAACGCGCCATCGTCAGTCCGGGATTCCTGAATCTTCACGTCCATCTCCAGGGCGCGTGTCTCGAGAGGAATATCCTGCCGGACACCGGAAGTCCTTTCCACTATATGTCGGGGCTCTTCAGGATGGCGCGCCCGCTCCAGGTCGCTCCCGAGGACGAGCGCGCCATGTTCGAGCTGGCGATAGCCGAACTCATGTCAAAGGGGACGACGACCGTATTTCATCAGGGGTACGGACTTGACGACGTAGTCAAGACGCTCGGCGAGAGCGGATTGAGAGTCGTCTACGGACACGGGGCCTCCACCACCCGTTTCACCTCTCAGGACGGAAAGAGCGTGACTTATGCCCCGAAGCCGAAGGGCAAGGATTTCGAGGATCTTCACGCGGCTATGGAACTGCGCGCGAAGTACGACGGGGCGTTCGACGGGCGCATGACCATCGCGATGTCGTTGAACCAGGCCGATACCTGTTCGCCGGAGCTGCTGGACGAGGCGGCGGGGATACTGAGGTCGGACGGCGACCTCATTTGCTGTATACACGCGGCCCAGAGCATCGTCGAATATCTCCACATAACTCAGACGTACGGCGTGACGCCCGCTCATTTTCTGCATGACCACGGCATCTGCGGTCCCAACGTGCATTACGGGCACTATTTCATGCCGTCAGGGCACAGCATGAATACGATGAAACTGGAGGGCGAGCTGGAGCTCATAGCGGACGACGGCACTCACGTCATGCATTGTCCCCTGAGCTTCGGACGGAGAGGCATGCTGTTGGAGTCGTTCCAGAAATATCACGACATGGGTATCAATATGGGCATAGGCACGGATACCATGCCGCTCGATATCGTGATGGAAATGCGTTACGCGGCGGTTTTCTGCAAAATAGCCGAGGGGGGTAATCCTTTGAAGGGAACGGCCGCGACGGTATTCAACGCCGCCACGACAGACGGCGCCAGGGCCCTTCACAGAAGCGATCTCGGCAGGCTGGAGCCTGGATGCAAGGCTGATATCGTTCTTATCGACACCTTGAACACCGACTGCACTCCGGTTCGCGACCCGATAAAGACGATAGTCTACTCGGCCTCGGGCAGCGATGTCTCCTCCGTCATCGTGAACGGGGAGCGAATCGTGCGCGACGGTTTGCCCGTGAATATCGACCTGGAAAAAATCGTGAACAAGGCCCAGGAGGGATACGACCGCGCGTTGGAACTCTATCCGCGCGCGCATTGCGCCGGCCTTACCCATTGGCAGTTTTCGCCGATGAGCTTCCCATTGAGGGATTAACGCCGGGGCGCGAGCCATCGAATGTCTTTGCGGTTTAAGAAGAGTTTCCGTGAATTTTAAAAAATTCTATCAGCAGGAGGTTTCATCATGAAAAGAGGCATCGAGGTCATCATCGTTTTACTTTCGGCGGCGGTTTTTTTCTCTTCGGCAGCGACAGCGGATGCGGCGGGCTACAAGGACGTGGTGCGAGTGGCCGTATCGACGGAGGCGCCCATGCTGGACTGTATTCTGACGACGTCCACGGCCGCCAGGACCCAGTGGCAGTATATCTACGAAGGGCTTGTCGCCATGGACGCCAATTTCGAGCCTAAACCGCAGCTCGCGGAGAAGATCACGCACAGCGCCGACAACAAGGTCTGGACGTTCAAGATCAGGAAGGGAGTCAAATTCCACGACGGCTCGATAATGGACGCGTCGGACGTAGCCGCCTCGCTGAACCGCTGGGCGTCGATCAATGGGACGGTCAAGGGCGGCGTGATAAAGGAGAACGAAAAATTTGTAGTCGTGGACGACTCGACCGTAAAAATAGAGCTTTCGGCGCCGAGCACGCTGTTTTTATACTACCTCGCCAATCCGTCACAGTTCGCCGGCATCACCACTAAAGAGCTGGTTGAGGCGGCGGACAAAAGCGGCGGGTACACGAAATATATCGGCACCGGCTGCATGAAGTTCGTGGAGTGGAAGGAGAACGAGTACATCCATCTGACAAAATTTGACGACTACTCGGCCCGCGCCGAACCCCGCAGCGGTTATGTGGGCAAGGCTGTCATAAATTTCAAGGACGCTTATTTTTACTTCATCCTCGATCCTTCCACCAGGGTGAACGCGGCGCTGACGAACGAATTCGATATAGTGGAAGGCATCAGCTACGATAACCTGAATTTGTTCGAGGGGAAGGACGACGTCGTCCTCACGGAGGGCACCACGATGATAAACGCCCTGATCTTCAACAAGAAAGAAGGCAGCGGCAGCATCTGCCTTGACGAAAATTTCCGCATGGCGGTGAACATGGCGCTCAACCTGGACGAACTGGCGAGCGTGCAGGTACCCGACAAGAGGTATCGCGTGCTCTCGTCCAGCTACATGGAGCCGTTCCAGAAGGCGTGGTTCTCCGAGGCGGGGAGCGAATACTTCAACAGGAAGGACGTGAAAAAGGCCAGGGAATATCTAGCGAAATCCTCTTACAAGAAGGGGAGAGAGGTCGTCATGGTCACGTGTTCGACGAACCCCAAGTTCAGCGACGGCTGTCTTTATATCGAGCAGGCGCTGGAATCGCTGCTGGACGTGCCGGTCAGGATCGACTCGATGGATTGGGCGACGTTTCTGCAGAGGATCAATCAGACTGAGACATTCGATATGTTCGTGACCGACCTCGGCATAGTCCCAGTGCCAAACGCCCTGGCGTTTCTCTCTCCTGTCAGGACCGGTTTCACCAACATTCCGGAGCTGACCGGGCTGCTGAGCAGGATGAACTCGGCCCCGTCCGTCGAAGAAGCTCAGAAAATATGGGCGGAAGCTCAGAGGTTCAGCGCGGAACACGCGGTCATGGTTCCGCTCAGTCACGGCGTCAACGTAGTGGCTGTGTCTTCGAAGGTGGAAAACTACGCGCCGTACAACGGGATAAACCTTTGGGATATAAAAGCGGCGCGGTGACGTCCTTCGGGTAAATCGCGGGAAACGAAAGGAGGGGCGTAATATGACGAAATATATGATAAAACGTTTAGTTACATCGTTTGTAACTCTGTTTGTTTTATCAGTTGTCATTTTCATCATCGCGCACATGGCGGAGGGCGACCCCGCGGTAATCATTCTGGGCGAGACAGCCTCCCCCGAACAGTTGAGCGCGTTGAGAGAGAGCCTCGGCCTCGATAAGCCGCTTGTCATGCAGTATATCGACTGGATATCCAGGGCGGTCAGAGGCGATCTCGGAGTTTCGTACTTCAACAAAAACTCCGTCACGCAGAATATTTCGGAGAGGTTGTCGCCGTCGCTTGTCCTCGCGTCCGTCTCTCAGGTTGTAGCGATACTGCTCGCGATCCCCATGGGCGTGCTGGCGGCGAGACACAAGGGAAGGCGATTGGACTGCGCGCTCAGCGTGACCGCCATTTTGGGAATGTCCGTCCCGTCGTTTTTGTTGAGCCTCGTCATGATGCTGTTTTTCGGAGTGACGTTGAAGTGGCTTCCAGTCACAGGGTTCAGGACAATATCGGAGCACGGGCTGGCGGTGTGGCTGCGATATTCAATTATGCCGGTTCTGGCGCTCGGTCTGTCTCACGCGGGACTCATCACGCGGATGACGAGGTCTTCCATGATTGAAGCGCTGAAAACAGATTACATCAAAACAGCAAAGGCCAAGGGCGTTGCGGAGCGTGTCATACTGTTCAAGCATGCGTTGAGAAACTCGTTCATTCCGGTTTTGACGGCCATTGGGCAGTCATTTGGAGGGCTTCTGGCCGGAACCGCGATTATCGAATCCATGTTCAACATTCCGGGCGTGGGACAGCTCATAGTCACATCGATAACCCGCAGAGATTATCCGGTAATTCAGGGAGTGGTCCTTACGGTCAGTGTTGTCTGGATAATCATCAATCTGCTCGTGGACTTTCTGTACGGGGTAATAGACCCCAGGATACGCGTGGCGGAACGCGCCGCGTGAAGAGAGGTGAGCAATGAATGGAACTTTGTGCAGAGGATATCAAGAAAACGTCGCTGAGCAAGGAAGGAATAAGGGAATATCGGCTTCTTCTGCTGCGGAACTTTCTGAGCCACCGTTTTGCCGTCGCCGGCCTCGTCATAGTCGCGGTCATGGTTGTGTCGGCCGTTTTGGCGCCCGTAATCGCGTCGGGCGGCCCTTATGTCATGAACGTCGCCCAGCGGCTGAAACCGCCGACGCCGGATCACATCTTCGGCACCGATAACTTCGGCAGAGATCTCTTTTCACGGGTCGTCTACGGCTTGCGAACTTCGCTGGCTGTCGGGTTCAGCATCGCGTTCCTCTCCGCCCTGTTCGGTACGATCATAGGGCTCATGGCGGCTTACTTCCCCATTGTGGACCTCGTTGTCATGCGCGTCTTAGAGGGTATGATGGCGATTCCTTCCACGCTGATGGCAATCGCTATGATGTCGGCGCTTGGGGCTAATGTCGTAAATGTCATCGTCAGCCTGACCATAGTATACGTGCCGTCAATAGCGAAAATAGCCAGGGCGAGCGCGCTGTCAGTCAAGGAAATGACTTACATCGAGGCTATCCGCGCGCAGGGGGCGAGGTGGAACCGTATAGTGTTCGTCCATATCGCCCCGAACATCGTATCTCCGGTAATTGTCCAGACGACGTTTATATTTGCGTCGGCGATTCTGGTCGAGTCGTCGCTGAGCTTCCTTGGCGTCGGAATCCCCGCGCCGGCCCCCAGTCTCGGAAATATTCTCTCCGAGGCGAAGAACGTGATTTTCAACTCGTGGTGGATGTCGATCTGTCCGGGGACGGTCATGCTGTTTTCCGTGCTAGGCATCAATATCCTTGGCGACGGCATACGTGATATCCTCGACCCTCTTTCAAAGTAGAAAGTTTTGAGGAGAGACGTCATGCCGCGCTCTGAAAAGCTGCTGGAAGTCAAAGAACTCAGTACGAAGTTCAAATCGATGCGCGGTTGGGTGACGGCGGTCGACGGAGTGTCGTTCTCGGTCGGCCGCGGCGAGATTCTGGGGATCGTAGGCGAGTCGGGCTGCGGAAAGAGCGTCACGTCCCAGTCGATCATGAGGCTTTACGACGAGCAGGAATTGGTTCGCTACGACGGGGAAGTGATTTTCAACGGTGAAGACCTCATGAAAAAAAGCGAGAGGGAGATGGAACGCGTCAGGGGCAATCAGATAGCCATGATATTCCAGGACGCCATGACCGCGCTCAATCCCCTTTACACGATCGGCAATCAGATCGCGGAAGCGGTGATGATTCATCAACACGTGAAAAAACTGGCGGCGTATGAACTGGCGGAGGAGATCCTCCGGCTGACTGGGATCCCATCCCCTCGCGAGAGGTTGAGGTCTTACCCCCATGAACTGAGCGGCGGCATGAGGCAGAGAGCCATGATTGCCGTGGCTCTGGCCTGCCGCCCGCAGTTGCTGATATCCGACGAATCCACGACGGCGCTGGATGTTACGATACAGGCTCAGATCATCCGCTTGCTGGTCAATCTCAAATGGCAGCTCGACATGGGCATTATGCTTATCACTCACGACCTCGGGATAGTCGCTCAGACATGCCAGAAGGTGATCATCATGTATCTGGGCCACATAGTCGAGGAGGGCGGCGTCGAGGAAATATTCGACAACCCGCTGCACCCTTATACGGCGGGGCTCCTTAAGTCGATTCCCACCATGCGGACGCGGAAGGACGAGAAACTGTACATGATACGCGGAACTGTTCCTCCGCTGGACGAGATCAAAACCGGATGCCGGTTTTACGACCGATGCGCCGTTTCCGACGCAAGATGCGCCCAAGAGAAACCCCGGCTCCAGAGCTTCGGCAATGGTCACGGCGTCCGTTGCTTTTCGCCCCAAGCGGCTTGATATCGGGACGTCGGAACTGACAGGGAGGTTTTTGAGATCTTGACCGGAGGGAATCAGACTGACAAAAGAGTCATAATGGATGTGCGTCATCTCAAAAAATATTTTCCTGTTCAGAAAAGCAGGATAAGGATTCAGCCGAAATCCGTCAAGGCGGTGGACGACGTCTCATTTTCCGTATACGAGAACGAGACCTTCAGCCTTGTCGGCGAGTCCGGCTGCGGTAAAAGCACTACCGGGCGCTGTATCGCCGGAATGATCGGGATAACCTCCGGTGAAGCCCGCTATCGCGGAAATAATATCGCGGATATGACGTCCGGGGAGAAGCGCCTTCTGACAAGGGAGCTTCAAATGATTTTTCAGGACCCGTACTCGTCGTTGAACCCGCGCATGACGGTCGGCCGGGCTCTGGAGGAGCCGCTGATAATACACAACATGTGCCGCAATAAAGAGGAGCGCGCGTCGCGCGTATTGGATATCCTGGAAAAAGTGGGAATGCGTGCCGATCACTATTATCGGTATCCGCATGAATTCTCCGGCGGTCAGCGCCAGAGGATCGGGATCGCCAGGGCGTTGATCTTAAATCCCAGACTGATTGTATGCGACGAGCCCGTTTCGGCGCTGGACGTGTCGATCCAGTCTCAGATTCTGAACCTGCTGGTGGAAATAAAGGAGAGCATGAACGTGACTTACGTGTTCATCTCTCATAACATGAGCGTCGTGCGTTATATATCGGACCGGGTAGGGGTGATGTACCTCGGTCATCTGGTCGAACTCGCTCCTATCGAAGAGCTGTATGACAATCCTCTGCACCCTTACACCAAGGCTCTTCTTTCCGCCGTTCCGGAGGCGAACCCGCACGTCAGGAAGAAACAGATCATACTGGAGGGCGACATACCTTCACCGTTGAATCCGCCCTCCGGTTGTGTGTTTCATAATCGCTGCCCGGAGGCGGACCCGGTATGCGGGGACGCTCCTCCGCAGATGGAGGAGATTTCGCCGGGACACTTTGTCGCGTGTTTTCATCACGAGCTTTATTATTGAGTAACGACTGAGGAGGTTTTTACGTGTCTTTGACTGTGAATGCGAATATCATGTTGCTGCTCGCCGGAACTGTCCTCGTCGTTTGCTGTCAGATGGGTTTTTTTCAGTTGGAATCCGGCTTTGTCCACGTGAAAAACACGGGGAGTATCCTGATAAAAAACCTTGTCAATCTTTGCATAACATACCTCGCGTTCATGTTTCTCGGTTTTGGCGTCATGTTCGGCCGCGGGAACGGTTTTTTCGGATGGCTGGATCCGTTCTCACTCGGCGATTATGCCTCCGTCCTGCCGGCCGGCGTTCCGTCTGACATGTTCGTGATTTACTACGGCGCCTGCTGCGCGTCCGTAGGAAGCATCGCGGCGGGCGCCATGTCCGGCAGAAATCGCTTTGCGGCTCATTGCGCGATCTGTTTTTTCATAGCTTTGTTCGTGTATCCGGTAGTTGGACGCTGGACCGCGGACGGATGGCTCTCTCAGCTTGGATTCGAGGATTTCTGCGGCGCCGGCGCCATTCATCTCACGGCCGGGGTCGCGTCGGCTGTCGGCGCCGGTTATATCGGCCCGAGGCTCGGCAAATACTCCGAGGACGGCAAACCGAAAGCCATGCCTGGGCACAGCGTGGCGCAGAGCGGCGCCGGCACGTTTATCCTTTGGGCGTGCTGGTTCGGATTCGCGGCGGGCGCCGTCGCGGCCATGCCGGGCGATGAGGCGCCGAAGCTGTTCGCGAAGCTGTTTTTCAACCTCAATATCGCCGCTGCGGCTTCGGCCTGCGCCGCTTTGACATTTATCTGGATCAGATATCCAAAGCCCGATATTTCTATGACGATGAACGGATTGCTTGCGGGGCTCGTGGGCGTATCGTCCGGGGCCGCGTCCGTAAACGCCCTCGGCGCGGCGGCTATTGGAGTATGCTGCGGTCTTTGTTCAGTCGCGGCGATAGAGTTCATCGAAACGCGGGCCAGGATAGACGATCCTTGCGGAGCGATCAGCGTGCACGGAGTATGCGCTCTTCTGGGGATATTGCTCACAGGCGTTTTCTCAGCCGAAAACGGTTTGTTCTACGGTCGCGGCGCCGCGCGGATCGGCGTGCAGTTCCTTGGCGCCGCCGCCGTCAGCGTGTGGGTTGCTTTCACGATGACGGCCGTGTTATTCGTTCTGAATAAATACGTTGGGCTGCGCGTGGCGCCGCGTGACGAAATAAACGGCCTCGACGCAGCTGAACACGGTCTCGCGATGCTTTATGCCGAAGCCATGGCGGACTCGCTCATTGATTATCAAGGGGAGGGAAAAAATCAGACGGGTAATCCTTCGAATAAAATTCCGGAGCTTAAAAAACCGAGTTCGGTGAGAAAAATCACGAAGGTCGAAATATTGATGCGTCAAACTCGTTTCGAATCGTTGAAGGAAGCCATGAACGAAATCGGAGTGACGGGCGTCACTGTGACGCAGGCGCTGGGTTGCGGTATGCAGAAGGGGAACAGGGAGTACTATCGCGGAATCGAGCGTGAGATGACTCTTCTGCCGAAGATACGCGTAGAAATAGTCGTCACGAAAGTTCCAGCCAGCCTGGTGATAGATACAGCCAGAAAAGTCCTTTATACAGGGCATATCGGAGACGGGAAGATCTTCGTATATGACGTGGAGGACGTCATCAAAGTCCGCACCGGAGAAACCGGATACGACGCTCTTCAGGGAGTCGACGAGTGAAGAAATAACTCCCGGCCGCGTTACGTCCGCCTCGGATGCGTGTCTACGCTCATCGAATCAGGGGGCAAATTCAAAATAATCGCGCGCCTCGCTAGAATATGAGAATTGTGATAAACTTAGGTCAGGCGGATTTTTGGAGAAATCGTCGAGCAAAAAACATTTTTGGCAGACCGGTAGAAAATTGATTTTTAAAAATAGCGGGGGTATTTTGATGAAAAAGGTATTGATTGCGATATTGTTTCTTGTTCTCGTTGCGGCGTCCTGCGTGTCCATTGAGGAACGCTCCGACGCGGCTGACAGATATGAGAACGCGATGGCGCGATGGAGCAGGTCCGAGGAGTACAAAGACGACATGGGCGGAAGGTTTTTGGTGAAAGCGACCCTTTACACCGCCGAATATATCGACAACCTCATGCAGAGCGAGG
>JAISQP010000096.1 GCA_031274115.1 Synergistaceae bacterium | reverse complement strand
CCAGAATCAGCAAGATACTCGAGAACGAGAAGCTAAAATATGGGGTGAACTGCGACTGCGTCTCCGACGAGTTTCACTCTCTGGCGGTGCACTCGCTGGAGACGGAAGAATGAACCGGCGGGGGAGGTAGCGACCTGACTGCAAAAGACTGGAAGAACAGCAGCCTCTTTCGGAAGACGCTCAACTCGCTCAACGGCTTTCGAGTGGCCTTTTTGAAGGAGAAAGCCATTATGCAGGAGACGATCGCGCTCGTCGCTATCGTTGGGGCGTCTATCGCGCTTGGCTGCGAAGGCGCGAGAGTCTTCCTCGTCTTCCTCGCGTGCCTTTTGCCGATAACGCTCGAACTCGTCAACACCGCCATGGAGATATTCATGGATCATACCCTGGGCAGCGCCTACCGGGAAGAAGTGAGGCGCGCCAAGGATATGCTCTCCGCCGCTGTGAGCCTTGCGCTTATCATCGGCTACAGCGGCTCCCTCTGGATTATCATCTTCGCGAATTAATCAGCGTCTCCCTCTAAGCCCTCTTCCTCGCTCTTTTCCTGTTTGCCGGCCGGCGCGCCGTTTTCGATCTTTATGAGCTTGTGGATAAGGCCGTCAACGTAATAGTTGGTTCTGATGACGCGCATCGAGCCCTCTTTCATCTTCTCTTCGCGAATCTCGCTCTTGAGCTTGTCGTTCATAAGATCCTCGGGCTCCGCGTTCCTGGCCTTTCTTATCTGGTCCTCCATAGCCTCCTGCCCTCTGAACTCGAGCACTATCTGATCGTTTGTCTCCTTAGCGTCTATCTCGCGAAGCAGTATCGGGAGGCTGCTGATGCTGCGCCATCCGGCTTCGAGATACTCCGCTCCCTCCTCGGCTATGCCTCCGCCGCGCACCAGGAGCTGGCAGATGCCGGATATATTTTTCGGGACGGTAAGCGCGTAGCTGCGCACGAAGGGCGCTTTGCGCCACGGGCGCAGAGTGATGTCGAACGACACCCTGTCTCCCTGGCGAAAAGGACCCTTCGAGACCTCTACGTCCTCGATGTAGATGACCCTCGGGTCCTGAGTCACCTCGACCGCGACGTCGAGACCGAACGGACGGAGCTCCTGAAACTGGTTCACGGCGAATACCTGGGTGAGAAGGTTAAACTCCCGCAGCATCTCCTCGACCACGTCTTTCTCGGAGACGAAAACGTTTGTCCGCTTCCATCCCTGAGGGAGCGCGCCGCCGGAGAACGTGGCCGTTATCTTCGCGGAGCCCGCGCCGCTCCGGCCCCAAAGGTTCTCAACAAGGCCGGCTACGGAGTAAGAGGCGATCTGCGTGAAAAGGAATTTGTCCTGCACCATCTGGAACCTTCGTTTGAATGTGCGCCCCGCGTCGACGTCAGTGAGGTTTACAGTGCAGCTTGCGGCCGGCGCGAAAACCCCGACGCGCCCGCCAATCCCCTGCGGCCTGTCCTGCGTTATGATCCCCGTTATATCCCCTGTCGTTCCGAACTTGAACGGGCTCTCCATGCCTTGAATGACCCTCGATATATTCGCGTCCATGAGGGCCGCCGAGGTCGTTCCGGAGCTCACGAAAGGATGCGCGAAGGCTATGAACCTGCCGTTTTTATCCAGCGCTGTCATCGTGCCTATGGCGCTTATTTCGACGTCGCCCCAGGCGAGCGCGGCGCCTATTGCCATTCCAGGTTCTAGTTTCGCTCCATACCTCGTCCTCTTCGACCCTTCCCCTTCAGAGCCTCCTCCAAAGGGCAGGGCTTTCCTTCCGAAGAGCCCTCCGACGTTCTGGGCCATGCGATCGGAGAGCCCCCCGACGTAGATGTACCCCGCGAGATCCTCAGACAGAGGCTCGACGCCGGCGCCGTTCAGGTCCCGGGACGTGACGTCGGAGGACGCCAGTATGCGTTTGAACGCCTCCTCGTCGCCGGATACGGCGTCCTTTCCATGCGGCGTCTCCGGGATGATTGCCGCCGGGCCGAAGGAGGGTATCCTCTCCGGATAGTTCCAGATTTCAAGCATGTCCTCTATGGGAGTGACGAGTCCGGAGTCGTGTTTGCTGAAGTTCCAGGCGTATCCTATGGCGCCGACGAGTCTGCCGCCAATATACATCGGCGAACCGCTCATTCCGGACGCGACCCCGCCGGCTTCCTCTATCAGCTTTTCGTTAACCTTTATCAGAATAAGATTCCTCGGCGTCCCGCTGCGGGGGACGATATCGAGCACCTCGACCGGGAACGATATCACCTCGCTGCCGCGCAGCACCGTGCGGCACTCGCCCTTCATGCCCGGCTTCACCTGTGAGAGCGGCATTATCGGATCTGTGGGGACGAACGGCTCATACTTAACCCTTTCCGCCGCGCTGGGCGCCGCAAAGAGAAGACAGGCGCAAAGGAGCGCGGCCGCTGCCAGAGAGGGCCGGAGGCGAGCCTTTATAAAAGCGTGATAAGAGAGACCGGGCCTCTCGGTGATATTCATCAATATTTACCCCTCCTCGATATCCTCTGCGCCGGAAGAGCCGCAGGTCTGTCCTGTCTTGGCGAAGCGCAGGTAAGCCATTATCAGTTCATCCAGGTCTCCGTCCAGTACCGCGTTGACGTTGCCGACTTCACAGCCGGATCTGTGATCCTTGATAAGCTGAAAGGGCTGAAGCGTGTAGGAGCGTATCTGGCTCCCCCACGCGATTACTCGCTTCTCTCCCCGCAACGACGTGATCTGTTCCCGCCGCTGTCTCATCGTCCGCTCAAAGAGCTTCGAGCGCAGAACCCGCATGGCTGTCGCCCTGTTCATGTGCTGCGAACGCTCCACCTGACAGCTTACGATTATCCCGCTCGGGATATGAGTTATCCTCACCGCGGAGTCAGTCATGTTGACGTGCTGACCGCCCGCGCCGCTGGAGCGGAATGTGTCCGTTCTCAGATCCTCGGGGCGAATTTCCACCTCCACGCTTTCGGGCAGCGTCGGAAGCGTCTCGACAGAGGCGAAGCTCGTGTGCCGGCGTTTCGCGGAGTCGAAGGGCGATATTCGCACAAGCCGATGAACGCCCTGCTCTCCCTTCAGGTAGCCGTAGGCAAAATCACCGGTGACCTCGAACGTAACGCTCTTTATCCCCGCTTCCTGGTCCCGCAGTTCGTCGAGCGCCTTCGCCCCGAAACCCCGAGCCTCCGCCCAGCGCAGATACATCCTGTAGAGCATCTCGCACCAATCCTGCGAGTCGAGCCCTCCGGCGCCGGCGTGAACGGTCATTATCGCGGAGGCGACGTCGTATTCCTCATCAAGCAGGACGATTATTTTATCGGCCTCTATTCTCTTCTCAAGAGCTTCCGCCCTGCCGTAAAACTCGTCCAGCAGTTCCTGATCTTCGGCCTCTCCCAGTATCTCGCAGAGAGCGTCCAGCTCGCCGAGTTCCGAGGCGACCTCCCTCCATCTGCCGAGCCTCGACTGAGTGATCGCAAGCTCGCGTGAGATATCCTTCGCGCTCGCGCCCTCCCAGAAGCCAGGCTCGAGCGTGAGACCAGTCAGACTCTCCGCTCTGGACTGAAGTCCAGGCAGGTCAAAGACCTTCACGCAACTCGCCGGACGACGAGCGCAGGTTGGACATTACTGTGCTTACAGGCAGATTAACCATCTCAACCCCTCCTCTAAATTGAAAAATCAAGAGCTATTATAAGGGCATAGCCTGAATAATTGCGAGAGGCTATCGACCAGATAAAAAAATCCGGGCCGCGCGGGGCAATCATCCGGCAGCCCAGATTCAAGAAGAAGCTAAAATTCGTTCACCTCTCGCGTTGTACTCGGCGTATGCTTGCTGTTCGTTATCCTCCAATGATGCGGAGCATCCATTTTGCCATCACGCGGCCTTCGTACTTCACCTCTCGGAGGTCTAAAGCGCCCATCTCGCGCCCGTCGTCAGCGACGACCAGAAACGCCGGGCCCTTGGCGGCGCCTTTTTGGGTAATCAAGGCGGCGTCGAACTCGTTTTCCTTCTTGGTCTTAGAGAGCAGAAGCTTGACCTCGCCCTTCCTGCATCCCTGCAGATTACAGGTCGCCACCCCCAGATAATCGGCCTCCGGGTAAACTCCATACGTGTTCTTTACGATCGCCATTCTGTACGATCCGCCGGTCTCGCCGTCAGGATGCCAGTCCAGGTATATTCCCCAGAACCCCTCCACCGGGTCGCGCCCTTCACGGAGGGACCTCTCGTAGGCGTCGTCCCCGTCGACCATGCCGGGCTCTTCGCAGTCGTCGCAGGCGAACGCCGCCGCGTGAAAGACGAAAACCAGCGTTGCGCAGATAACGATCTTTATAAGCGTCTTTATCTTCATCCCACAGCCTGTACCACCGCGGTCTCGATGGATTTCTGACGGCCGTCCCCGAAGTCAAGCGTGGCCCGGATGAGATACGCCCCAGCTTTTATTGCGGTACCGCTCTTGCCGCCGGGACAGAGGGAAGATTCGCCGGGATTGTCCGGATTCGGGCAATCGCTCTTCCCGTCCGCCGGCAGTATGGCGGACGGAGGAAGATTGGCCTTGTCCTCCGCGGTAATAGACCCGTCGACGATCCCCGGATCATACTGCATGTCGTAAATTTTGAGGTTGAGGACTCCGCTGTACAGAGGCCCCCGTACGTCCCTGCTCGTTATGACATGTCCGATTACAGTGCCGTCCTTCTTCCGAATCAGAAGGTCGTCGAGTTTTTCGACCGTGGTTGCCTGTGCAGTGAACGCATCGTCTACGCCTGTCTTCGTCATCTCGTAGCGCAGGAAGCTCTTGCCCTGTTCGAGAGCGTCCTGCAGCACGTTGTACTCAGTGGCGCTGGACACGACCGTTCTCGCGGAACCCGAAAAGGCGTCGAAAGTA
>JAISQP010000089.1 GCA_031274115.1 Synergistaceae bacterium | reverse complement strand
GCCGCAACGCCTCCCGCGCTTGCGCCGGGACGGAGCAGCCTCGAAAGAAGCCTTACCGATGCGCTTTTCCAGTTCATCCTATGACAGGCGTTACCTGTTGAAGCGCAGCAGCCTGAAATCTTTCTTGCCGACGCGCAACTGCGCGTAACCGCCGGGGAGCAGGTCGCCCGACATAATCTCTCGTCCCTCGTCGTTTTGTTTTTCGCCATTCAGGTATATTCCGCCCTCTTTTATCTTGCGTCTCGCCTCACTCTTCGATGCGCACCCACCGCTTGCGACGAGCCCCTCGACCAATGTTATCGGCAGAGGTGAGGTTATGTCCGCGGTAGGCGCTTCCGAGGCGAGCGTGTCCAGGAGGTCTGCCGACGCCGATCTTATGTCGGATTCACCGAAGAGCGCCATGCTCGCCGCTCGGACCCTGGACGCGGTTTCCCGCCCATGAACGCGCTCCGTCATATCCCACGCGAGGTCCTTCTGCGCCAGACGAAGCTCCGGACGCCTTTCGTGTTCCTTCATCAGCGCCTCAACGCTTTCCAGATCCGCGAATGAGTAAATTTTATGCAGTCTATCGATGTCGCGGTCGTCGGCGTTGACCCAGAATTGATAGAACTTGTAGGGGCTCGTTTTCTCCGGGTCCAGGTAAACCGCGCCCTCCTCCGATTTGCCGAACTTCTGCCCATTCGCGGCGAGGAGGAGCGAAAAGGTAATCCCGTATCCCTGGCCTCCGCTGCGCTTGCGGATCAGGTCTATACCTCCGATGATGTTGACTTGCTGGTCGTTTCCGCCCATCTGGAGAGAACAGCCTAGCGTGTTGTACAGATGATCGAAGTCATGCGCCTGCATTAAAATGTACGAAAGCTCGGTGTAGGTTATCGTCTTATCCGGGTCGTCGATGCGGCTGCGGACGTAATCGCGATTTATCAGAAAGCTCACCGGAAAGTATTTTCCGGTGTCGCGAAGGAAATCTATGAAGTTGACCTTCGACAGCCAGTCGAAGTTGTTCACCATGACGGCCGATGTTTCTTCTCGCCCGAAGTCGAGAAATTTGGCGAGCTGGTTCTTGATGCGTCCGACGTTGTACTCCACCCTCTCGATCGAAAGCAGCTGGCGCTCTTTGGTTTTCCCCGACGGATCCCCGATAAGACCGGTTCCCCCGCCCGCAACCGCTATCGGTTTATGCCCCAGCTTCTGGAGCCACGCCAGCCCCATAATGGCACCATGTTGCCGACGTGGAGGCTGTCGGCGCTTGGGTCGAAGCCTACGTATCCCGTTACGATCTCCTTTTGCATCTTTTGCCCAAGCTCTTCCGGATGACTGCACCACTCCACGAATCCTCGCCTGGACATTATCTCGTAAAAATTTTGAGGCATCCATTTCTCTCCCTTGCTTGCGGGCAAGAACCCGCAGTATGGTGTTTATTTTACGTCAATACCACGCTGCCCGTCCGGCGTCGGCGGAATCCCACACGACAAAGAGTTTCCCGAGCCTGCTGAATGTTTCCTGCAGCGCCGCAGTGGACTCGGAGTCCACCGGTCTGTCCTCGTCCTCGTAAAGGATCGCATTGACTGACGGCATCTCGGCCAATGACGCGCCGAGCTTCGGAAGGTCCACGAAGAGCCAGGCCAGCGCTTTTTTCTCCGTCCGGAGGAGCTCCGTGACCTCCCCGTTCCGCGGCGCGTCCGCAGAGGCGAGTCCTATCACGGTTTTCTCGTCGTTCGCCGCCGCAAGCACCGTGAATGGAAGGTCGGTCGTCCCTCCCGTCGTATAACCCTGTACCGGTTTTGGCGCAGCTCCCATGAACGTCTCGCTCCAGAAATGCTCTACCAGCTTTTGGCCTGAATTGCCGCGGCCCTGCAGTTCGAGGATTATTCCCGGAAGCTCGAACCAGAGTATCTGTGTGCGTCCGCCCAGTGAGAGGACTGTGGGACCGGTCAGAACGTTCTGCGCGTCCAGAGGTTTCAGCCCCATCTTCGAGAGATGACGGGCGAACGCCTTTATGATCTCCGGGGATCGATCCGCGTTTTTCCCCGGGTTGGGCAAATTGACTCCGAAAGAAGCTATCAGCGGATCCGGGATGAAAAACTCGGCCGGCGACCAGTCGTATTTTTTGAGTCCGCCGATAAAAGACCTGTCAATATAGTTTTCGAAGCCTGAAAGACGCCATTTCGACTCACCGGAAAACAGTCCGTCCGGATATCTCCGTTTATTGTCCGACCGCCAGGCGGCTTCGAGGATAATTGGGTTTCCTCTGGAGGATTTGTCGTCAAAACCAGTGGAAACAGCAAAGATCACGCCTCCGTCAGATATCACCAGGTGTCCTCCCCATCGCGGTTCGACGCCCCATTTGCGGTCGATTCCCTTCTCCGACCCCGAACGCGCTAAACGTCCCCGTTCGATATCGAAACGAGAATCCGCGACCCAGGCAGCTTTGCCGCCAGGTTCTATGAAAAGAGGAGATGAGATGTTGAGGGCGCTGACCTTTAGAAGGCCGTAGTCGTCAAGCTTCGCGAGTTCAGGCATAACGAATTGCTTAGCCCATTCCCGGGGCAGATTTCCATTCGCCAGGGCAGTTCGCTCGTCATGCGTGACCGCAATGGCGCCGTAAGCCGCCAGCCCATCCTCGCGTTCGGTTACTACTAGCGCGCAGTCGGACGCCGCCTCGAATATAGGCAGGAGCGCGCTTATCGGGGAGGCGCCGGAAGGGGATATTGTAGCGTTGTCGGTAAATACCCTGAAGACACGCGTCGGAAACTCGCCTTTGGACGCGCTTATCATAACGAGAGGCGCTCCATCCTCCGGGCGCGGCAAATTCGGCAGAAGCCCGGCGCTGACTCCTGTTCCTCTCGAGACTGCGAGAGCCGCGAAAACAACGGCAACGG
>JAISQP010000201.1 GCA_031274115.1 Synergistaceae bacterium | reverse complement strand
TCCATCACGAATCGCGCCGTGCGCGAATTTTTTACTACGTCAACGACAAGGGCCCAGCCCTTCCGGAGAGACGAGACGAGGACGACGGTTCCTCCCGGCATCGGCATGATCCTTGTCTCATCCAGGCGCGCTTTGGGCCCCTCCATATAATCCAGCTGCCCGTATATGTTTGCGGCGACGAGATGTTTGTCGTACGATTCGAATTTGCAGTAGAAATCGAGATACGCGTCGAGCGTGAGCCAGTTTTCCGTGCCTGAGAGCGAAAGCATCCAGTTCGAAGACAGTATGTCGCTATCGCTTTTCAGATCGTCGCGAGTCCTCGATCCGACCGCACGCGAGCAGTTCATCATTCTATATATCATGCGCCATTCGCCGTCCAGCTTCTCGAAAAAAACGGCGTAAATTTGGGCGAAGACCGTTTTGCTCTCGTTGGCCAGAACTTTGAACATCTCGCCGTAGGGCATAAACAGCTCGGCCTCCTCGTCGGCGTAAAAAGCCGCGAGGCTCGGCGACACGGTCATCAGCTCCCGTCCGCTCCACGTCAGCACTCCATTTTTCTCCGCCGGCGGGTTCAACAGCGGCACTGCGAAGTTGACAAAATCTCTCTCCAAAAGTAATTTCCAGACTTCGTCCGGTATCTCGAGCTCCGGCTTCAAGCTCCGCGCGGATATCATATTCAGCCACCCGCTCACGGGGTCGATAGTCCCTTATCAAGATTTATAATCCCTTATGCTACAGAATCGGCTGTTCCAAGCCAAATCTTTACCGCGCCGCGAGCAAGTTCAGGAACCGGCGCGATTGTGATAGAATACCGAAGTGTTTTTGACTTATTAATTTTATCCGTCTTGCTTGGGAGGAATATCAGTGGCCGAAGATATCAGCGCAGGGGCGGGCCTCGGGCAGGCCGAACTGCCGGAAGAGGAGATTTTCAGGCAGCGTAAGGACAAGCTGGAGAGGCTCAGAAACGAGGGGTACGATCCATTCGTAAACGATCATTGGGATCGCGACGCGACCCTTCTCGAGATACGCGAAAAATACGATTGCCTCCAGGCGGAGGAGCAGTCAGGGGACGAACTCAGAACCGCCGGCAGGGTGATGGTAATTCGCAGACACGGCAAGGCGGCCTTCGCGAACCTCGCGGACGAGGGCGGCCAGTTGCAGCTCTATTTTCAGCAGAACGAGCTGGGGGAGGAGCAGTACGCCTTCTTTAAAAAATGGATCGACTCCGGCGACATAATAGGGCTGAGCGGAATTCCCTTCAGGACTCAGAGGGGCGAACTCTCGATCAAGGTGAAGAGCTTCACCCTGCTCTCGAAGTCGCTCCGCCCGCTTCCGGAGAAGTGGCACGGGCTGAAGGACACCGAAGTCCGCTATCGGAGGAGGTACGTGGACCTTATCGCTAACCCGGAGGTTCGCGACGTCTTCCGGAAGAGGGCGGCGATAATCCAGACGTTCCGCCGGGTGTTGGAGGAACACGGCACTCTCGAGGTGAAGACTCCCATACTCTCCACGCTGGCCGGCGGCGCGAACGCGCGCCCGTTCATCACTCATCACAACGCGCTCGACATAGACATGTACCTCCGGATCGCGACGGAGCTGTACTTGAAAAGGTTGATAGTCGGGATGTTCGGAAGGGTGTACGAGATCGGCCCCAACTTTCGGAACGAGGGCATGGATCCGAAGCATAGCCCTGAGTACACCGCGATGGAGGTCTACTGGGCGTACGGAAGCTATCAGGACATGATGTACATCACCGAGAAAATCCTCGTCGCTTGCGCGGACGCGCTAGGAAGCAGGAGGATAACGTATCAGGGGATTGATATCGACCTGACCCCGCCGTTCAAAAGAGCCACGATGGCCGACCTGGTGCGTGAAGAGACCGGCGTCGACTTTCTGGCGATAACGGACGCGGAGGCCAGGGGCTTTGCCGTGGAACGCGATGTCGAAGCGCCGCGGGGAAGCTCGAAGTACGAGATACTTCCTCTTTTCTTCGAACGGTTCGTCGAGGGCAAGCTGATACAGCCCACTTTTGTGATCGGGCACCCAACGGTGATATCGCCGCTCGCCAAGAGGAACAGGGAGAACCCGGAGGTCACCGACCGCTTCGAGCTTTTCATCAACGGCTGGGAGTTCGCGAACGCCTTCAGCGAGCTCAACGACCCCATCGATCAGCGCGAACGGTTCGCCGACCAGTCGAGGCGCAAGGAGGACGGGGACGAGGAGTCCCACCCCTTCGACGAGGACTTCGTGAACGCGCTCGAATATGGAATGCCCCCGACCGGAGGGCTTGGAATCGGAATCGACCGTACAGTGATGCTGCTCACGGACTCGCGCAGCATTCGAGACGTCATCCTCTTCCCTACGATGAGGCCGCTTTGAAAATATTTTTCATAATATAATGAATGTAGGTAAGGAAACGTAAATGGTTACAGGGTTGAACGACGCAAGGCGGCGGGCGGACGAGCTTAAACGTGAGATAGCCCTTAACGACAATCTCTACTACGTTCAGGACGCTCCAAAGATAGAGGACCGCGAATACGACGCGATGTTGCGCGAGCTGGCCGCAATCGAGGCGGAACATCCGGAGCTGCTGACGCCCGATTCGCCGAACGCGCGCGTGCGCGGCGCTCCAAGGGGAGAGTTCGTGAAGGTGACGCACGCCTCCCCGATGCAGAGCCTCGACAACGCGCTCGACGTCGAAGAGCTTCAGGCATTTTACGACAGGACGGCGAAATCGCTCGGCGCCTCAGAGCTGGAGTGGATCTGCGAGCCTAAACTGGACGGCCTTGCCGTCTCTCTTATCTACCGCGACGGGGTGCTGGAGATTGGCGCGACCAGGGGCGACGGCGCGGTGGGAGAGGACGTGACGCGTAACATCCAAACGATACGCTCGCTTCCTCTGAGGCTGACCGGCGCTCCGGACGGCGTGATAGAGGCGCGGGGAGAGGTCTGCATGTCGCGGGAGGACTTCGCTCTGCTGAACAAGTCGCGCGAGGAGTCCGAGGAGCCGCTCTTCGCGAACCCGCGCAACGCGGCCGCCGGGAGCCTGAGACAGCTAGATCATCGCGTCGCCGCTTCGCGGAAGCTCAGTATATACCTGTATCACCTTCAGGACGCGCGGCTCTTCGGGGTGAGGACCCAGTGGGAGATGCTGCGTTGGCTCGCGGAGCGCGGGTTTCCCACGCAGAGAAGCAGCCGGCTGTGCAGGACGATGGATGAGGTTCGCGGTTACCTGGAGGAGTGGGGGAGCGAGCGCTTCACAAACTCGATCAACACGGACGGCGTGGTGATGAAGCTGAACGACCTCGCTCTGCGCGAGGAACTGGGCAGCACCGCGAAGGCGCCGAGATGGGCGATAGCCTTTAAGTACCCGCCGGAGGAGAAACGCTCGAAGGTGCTCGACATACTGGTCTCCGTGGGGAGGACAGGCGCGCTCACGCCTACGGCGCAGCTGGAGCCTGTAACGCTATCCGGCACGACAGTGCAGCGCGCGAGCCTGCACAACCAGGACGAGATAGACAGGAAGGACATACGGATAGGCGACGTCGTATGGGTTCACAAGGCCGGCGAGATAATACCGGAGGTCCTTCGCGTGGACACGGACGCTCGAACAGGGCTCGAAACGCCGTACAGGATTCCGGAGATATGCCCCGCCTGCGGCGCCTCCGCTGTCCGGCTTCCAACGGAGGCCGCGGTTCGCTGCCCGAACAAGTCCTGCCCTGCCCAGCTTCAGGAGGAGATACTGCACTTCGTATCGCGCCCCTGCATGGACATAAACGGCATGGGCGAGAAATTAGTCGCGCAGCTCACCGAACGCGGCATAGTGAAGAGCGTCGCGGACATTTACGCGCTTTCGGCCGAGGAGCTTTCGAACCTCGATCGAATGGCGGAAAAATCCTCTCTGAAGCTCAGATCGGCGATAGAGGAGTCGAAGACGCGGCCTTTGGCCGCGCTGATAAACGCGCTCGGTATCCGTAACGTCGGAAGGAAGACCGCGCAGGACATAGCGAGGCGATTCGGCGGCATGGACGCGCTCATAGCGGCGGAGGAGACGGAGCTGGCGTCTCTTGACGGCGTCGGGCCCGTAGTCGCGGCCTCCATAAGGGCGTTTATGTCGGACGGGCGCAACATCAGGACGATAGAGCGTCTGCGCGGCGCGGGGGTCAATATGGGGGAGAGCGCGCCCGAGGTCCCGGTCGCTCACGCCTTGGCTTTCTCGGGTAAAAAAATGGTGTTCACCGGAGAGCTTACGGCGATGACGCGTCATGACGCGGAAAAAGCCGCCGAGTCGCTCGGCGCGAAGACGTCGGGAAGCGTGAGCAAAAGAACCGACGTCGTGGTGGCCGGGGAGAACGCTGGGAGCAAGTATAATAAAGCCGTCGGGCTTGGGGTGGAGATTTGGGACGAGCGGCAATTCATGGAAAAATTAAACGAAGCCGGCCACAAGAGCGGTTTAGTATTAAAAGGGGATGATGACTCGTGAAAATGTCGGTGGACAGGGAGATAACGCTGAAGATGGCCAAGGCCGCGCAGCTTCGCATCGAGCCGGAGGAAGTGGATCACATGATGAACTCCATCAACGACATCCTTTCATTCTGCGCGCTCGTCGGTGATCTCGACTGCGAGGGAACGCCCGACTTCACCTGGAGGATGAAGAAACTCCCGGCTCGCAGGCCGGACGTACCGGCCGACTGGCCGGACCGCGATCTGTTCGAGTCGAACGCCCCGGTGTTCGACGGGGGATTTTTCAAGGTTCCCAGAATCATAGCGGAGGGCTGACGTCATGGAGCTGTACGAGCTGACCGCAAAAGAGACGGCGGATGGAGTCAGGACGAAAAAATTCAGCGCGCTGGACGTCGCCAAGGCGTCGCTTGACCGCGTCGGGAAGTTCGACGGAAAGGTCAACGCGATCATAACCCTGATGGCGGACGAGGCGCTCGCGAAAGCCAGGGAGATCGACGGAAAAATCTCGAAAGGCGAGAGCGTAGGGCCGCTCGCCGGCGTCCCTTACTTCGCGAAGGACAACTTCTGCACCAGGGGAACCAGGACGACGTGCAGCAGCAGGATACTCGATCAGTGGGTCCCGACCTATAACGCGTCCGCCATAAATTACATGGAGGAGAGCGGCGCGATTCTCCTCGGCAAGACTAACCTCGACGAGTTCGCAATGGGCAGCTCGACAGAGAACTCGATTATCGGCCCGACCAAAAACCCGCGGAACCTGAACCGTGTCCCAGGCGGCAGCAGCGGCGGGAGCGCCGCGTCGGTGGCGGCCGGGTATTCGCCCATAGCGCTCGGCACCGACACGGGAGGTTCCGTCAGGCAGCCGGCCGCGTTTTGCGGCGTACAGGGTATGAAACCTTCATACGGACAGGTGAGCAGGTACGGCATCATAGCCTACGCGTCGTCGCTCGACCAGGTGAGCCCGCTCGCGAGGTCCGTGGAGGACCTCGCTTTAACGCTCGAGACGCTGGCCCGCCCCGACCCGCACGATACCACGTGCGACGCTTACGATCGCCCTCGCTTCTCGGACGCGCTGTCGCTTCAGGATCTGAAGGGCAAGCGCATAGGGGTGTTCGAGGGGTTCGAGTCGAGCCAGATGGACCCGGAGCTCTTTGGAGCGCTAAAGACCGCCGCGGAGCACTGCAAGACCGCCGGCGCTGCAGTCGAGCCGATGGATCTGCCGATAGCGGTCAAGTACGGCGTCGCGACGTACTACGTCACCGCGCTTGCGGACGCGAGCTCGAAGCTCGCCTGCTTCGACGGCATGAGATACGGCTCGCACCTCGACGGGAAGAGCCTAAACGAGATGTACGTTAACACCCGGACCGAATGTTTCGGCGAGGAGGTGCGCCGCCGTATAATACTCGGCACGTGCCTTCTCACGGAGGGATTCTATCAGAACTATTACGGTCCGGCGCTCAAGGTGCGGCAAAAGATGGTGGAGGAGTTCGACGAACTCTTCGAGCGCTTCGACGCGTACATTCTTCCGACGTCGCCGTCTCTGCCGTACATCCTTGGCATGAAGGAGACCGACCCGAACAGGCTTTATCTGGGAGATATCTTCACCGTGCCGATAAGTCTCGGCGGCCTCCCCGGGATAAACCTCAGCATGGGGCAGAACGGCGATGGACTGCCGCTCTCAGTTCAGCTTGTGGGGCAGCGTTACTTCGACGCCGAACTGCTCGGCATAGCGTCCGTGCTCGAGCGCGTCATGGGAAAACCGGGCGTGGCGGCGCCGGGCGCCGTACAATTGGGAGAGGAGGCGAGGTAGGATGTCCCGTCCGATAGTCATAGGTCTTGAAGTTCATTTGCAGTTAACCACAAAGACAAAACTCTTCTGTTCGTGCCCGACCGACTACATAGGCCGCACGCC
>JAISQP010000157.1 GCA_031274115.1 Synergistaceae bacterium | reverse complement strand
ATTGCCTGTCCTGTCAGTGCTCGTCGTTAACTGAAAAATATTCTAGGTACAGTTCAAAAAAAGTAAAGTAGAAATTATATGAAAAAAAATTCAGACTTTTTGAAGATTCCGTCGACAATTGTAATCTTTTCAGGGCGATGCGCCTTTTTTACCGCTCAAATGACAGCGGACGCCGAGGACAAACGCGAGCGAGTTCAAGCTTCCGGCGATAGCTCCGCCTTCGTAAATTTTTTGGGCATTTCGGCGATTATCACGCGGCCTCTGAGGTTTGGGGGGAGGATCGGGGTGTCGGGAAGCGAGATGCTGTACGCGTGCAGGAGGAGTCTGCCGCGCGCTTTTTCGGGTCTTCTGTCGCCGTATTTGAAGTCTCCCGCAATCGGGCATCCTATGGATGACATGTGAAACCTGGCCTGATGGGGACGTCCAGTGACAAGCTCCAGTTCCACGAGGGAAAAATCCCTCCCCGGCTCGAGCGTCCGAAAGCGCGTAAGAGCGCTGCGGCCGTCCTTTCCGGATGACGCCTTATTGGCTCGCTCGTCCTTTAAGAGGGGAAGGCTGATCTCGCCTTCAGAGGGCGGCTGCCCAAGCACTACGGCCCGATAAATTTTTTTTATCAGGCCCTCCCTGACAAGCTCCGAAAACGTCCTGAGGATTGGGGCGTTCAGCGCTATCAGCATCACGCCGGAGACATTGCGGTCAAGCCGCCCGGCAGTCGCCGGCCGGAAGTCCTCGCGCCGCCATGAAAGCTCCCTCCAGGCTCTGGTGACGACCGAGTCCCCTCCAGGTCTGTCAGGCTGGCTCAACAGCCCCGCGGGCTTGTCGACGCACCATATATCGTCAGTCCTCAGGATCGTTCGAAGGAGGGGCTCGCCGTCCTCTGGATATCCGACGGAGTGGGACCCGTCCGCGCCGCGGAGCGCTGTCGGGCGCTCCGCGGCAGGCCACGGCGCAAAGACCTCGTCCCCGGCCGCCAGGCGAAGAGAGCCCTCGGCTCTGGCGCCGTTCACGCGTACCGCGCCGCAGCGCATCGCCTTCATTATCGCGCCGAGCGGAACGTCAGGGTAACGGGTTCGCAGGACTCTGTCCAGGCGCCGGTCAGCCTGGTCGCTTGTCGTGACGAAAATTTCGCTGGCGCCTCCGGGCCGGTTCGCCTCAGCCCGCCCCGCCGTTTTCATCCGGCGCCTCTCGGTCGCCCGTCCGCCAGAAACGCCTTTGCGCCGGGAAGTGGAACGCTGAGATATTCTGGCTGGGCGAGAGATCTTTAACCGCGTCCTTCCAGCAGAAGAGCCGGAAATCCAGCTCGTCCGCAGCGGATACTATGAGAGCTTCTATAGTCGCCGGAAGGACTGGCGAGCCGAACTCCTTCTGTCCGTGGTGGCTCAGGATTATATGCCCTATCTGAAGCCTCAGATCGCCGTCCAGGTTTGTCTCCTCCGAAAGCCTCGTAAAAACGGCGTAGCCGATAGCTATATGGTCCAGCACGGCGCCGGGCACGGTTATCTCGGGCGTGGGGGACATGGAGTACGACTCAGTCTTGCCGAGGTCGTGCAACAGAGCGCCAGCGGCCACGACGTCGATATCGAGCGACGGATACAGGTCGAGGTAGGTGAGCGCCATAGCTCTCGCTACGTCGGCGACGGCGAGCGTATGCTCCAGGAGTCCGTGCGCGTAAGCGTGGTGGTTCGACACCGCGGCCGGCGCGTCACGAAACACCCGCCCAATCTCGCCGCTGAAAACGACCTTCAGAAAATCACGAATCTCCGGCCTGCACGACTCGATGGAGGAATCGAGCCGCTCTAGCAGTACGGGCAGAGGTATGTCCGAATGAGCCACATACTGCGTCGGAGGGTACTTCTCCTGATTCAGGAGGGTGATCGCGTTGAAATTGAACTGAAGCTGTCCTCTGAAATCGGCGACTTTTCCGCTGACGCCGACCACCTTTCCCTTGAGATTCATAACCTGTGTTTCGGAGAGCATATCGGGCTTCGCCTCCAGCTCGGAAGTCGATCTGTCCCACCATCCCGCGTCGGACCATACCTTCGCGTTCAAGTTGCCCGACTGATCCGAAACCGTCATCTCCCAATAGGGTCTGCCGTTCTTGTCCGTCTTCTTCAAAAGATTGTTCACTACGAAAATACCCTTGAATATCTCAGTCGCGCCAAGCTTTCTCACGTCCGACGCATTCATCAGCCTGGCCCCCGTAGTCAAGGTCGACATTATTTGTCCCACCCTTTCAGATTCGTCGGCGTCATACCGCCCTTGACCTGTCCCACTCCGCGATGAACCTTTGATATTCATCGTAGGAAGCCCCGAGCATCTTCGACGGATCGAGCTCATACGGACATCTGGACTTGCATGCGCCGCAGTTTACGCAATCCTTTACAAGCTCCACCTTTGCCCTCCACTCGTCCGTCGTGAACATCTCGGACTTCAGCCTGCGCAGCGAGTGCGGAAGCCTGGCGATCCACGATATGTCGATATTTGCCGGGCAGGGAAGGCAATACCCGCAGCCGCGGCAGAAGTTCCCGGACAGCTCCGACCTGTCTTTTTCAATCCTTGCGATCATGGCTTCGTCGAGCGCGGGGGGCGATTTTTCGAGCGCCAGAAACTCCTTCAGCTCGCTCATGCGCTGAATGCCCCATATCGGAAGCGCGCCGCCGCGCTGTCTCATCCACGCGAAAGCCGCCGCGACATCGCCGACTAAGCCGCCGGAGAGCGCTTTCATCGCTATAAAGCCTACGTCGTTAGCCGCACAGAGTTCGACGACCTCGAGGTCCTTCCCGGAAGACAGATAGCTCAACGGAAACTGGATAGTTTCGTAAAGCCCGCTCTTTGCCGCCTCGATCGCGACATCGAGCCTGTGGGCGGTAAGACCGATATGGCCAATCCTGCCGTCCGCCTTCGCTTTGAGCGCGGCGTCGTACAGGCCGTCCGGCTCCCCCGGCGAGTGGCATTTTCCCGCGAGGTGGAACTGGTATATGTCTATGTAGTCCGTCCGAAGCTCGCTCAAACTCTTTTCAAGTTCGAGAACGAGCGACTTCCCGTTCTGAGCCTGAGTCTTAGTCGCGATTATGACCCTGTCGCGCAGTCCGCCGAACGCGGCGCCAATCTTCGATTCGCTGTCAGAGTACGCGCGCGCCGTGTCGTAAAAATTGATCCCCCCGTCGAGAGCGGCGCGTAAGATACGCGTCGCCTCATCCGCCCCGACCCTCTGTATGGGAAGAGCGCCAAAAGCGCTCCTCGACGCCAGAAGACCGGTCTTGCCAAGCCTCATCTTCTCCAAAAACGTTCACCTCGATAAAAAAGATTAACATTCCGGCGTATTTCTAAGAACTCGCCGCGCGCTGAAGTCTGTTGCGTATCGCCTGCCCCAGATTTTTCTCATCGGGCAGCTCGGCGATGATCAGCTCCGCTCCGCTGGTTTCGAACTCCCGAAGTTTCGAGAAGAGTTCTCTGGCGTACTCCTCCATCGAGTTAAAAATAACTTTTACCTGCGACGTGTCGAGGTCGGAGGGAGGCGCGTTGATGCCCATGTAACACCACCTCACTCCGGAGGCCTTCTCGAAGGACTCTCTCTCTTCCCCGTCCCACAAAAACAGCGGGACGTCCGGAGCGTAATGCCTGTATCGCGTTCCGGGCGATCTGTGCGCGAGCTCACGCGCGTCACCCTCCGACAGATCGACGACGCGCGAGAGCATCTCCTTGGTGACGCCGCCCGGACGAAGAATAACCACCGAGTCTCGGGTCGCGTCCACCACCGTCGACTCGAGCCCGATCTGGGTATGGCCGCCGTCGAGGATCAGGTCGACTTTTTTCCCGAGAGAGTCGGAAACCGCCTCGGCCGTAGTCGGGCTTAAACGTCCGCTCCTGTTCGCCGACGGAGCGGCCAGCGGAATGCCGGTCTCCGATATCAGCGAAAGCGCGACTGGATGCTGCGGCGCCCGCAAGGCCACCGTTTCGAGATTTCCCCTCGTAATCATCGGCACGACGTCCAGCGCGTACATCACTATGGTCAGCGGACCCGGCCAGAAGCTGTGCATGAGGCTTTCAGCGGCGCCGCTGACCTCCGCGTACTTCGCGGCGTCCCTTATGCCTGAGACGTGCATAATCAGCGGGTTGTCGGAAGGACGTCCTTTCGCCTCGAAAATTTTTTCGACCGATCCGGCATCGAGGGCGTTCGCGCCAAGGCCGTAGACCGTCTCGGTAGGAAACGCCACCAGTCCGCCGGATATCAGGATTTCGGAGGCTTTCTTTATCCACTCTCGAGTGGCTGGAACTATCTTACCTTTGACCATCTTCAATATCCCCCGTCGGCCAGGCGCTCATAAAATCCCTGTAAAACTCAGTGAATTTGCCGTCTATTATCGCTCTTCTCGCCTCCTTCATCAAGTCCGTGAGGAAATGAAGATTGTGCCAGCTGCATAACCTCGCCGAGAGTATCTCTCCGGATTTGAAAAGGTGTCTCAAATACGCGCGAGTGAAATTTCTGCACGCGTAACATCCGCATTTTTCGTCAATCGGGTTGAAGTCGCGCTCGTATGCAGCGTTTTTTATATTGATCCTTCCCCTCCTCGTCAGGAGACTGCCGTTGCGCCCGTTACGGGTCGGCAGGACGCAGTCGAACATGTCCACCCCCCGCGCAACGGACTCCACCAGGTTATCCGGCATCCCAACGCCCATCAGATAGCGGGGCTTGTCCTCCGGCATGACGGGCCGAAGCGCATCGAGGATTCTGTACATATCCTCGCGAGGCTCGCCGACCGACAGCCCGCCTACAGCGTAACCGTGGAAATCCATGTCGATCAGGCGCGCGGCGCACTCGAGCCGCTGGTTCTCATAGAGCGCCCCCTGGATTATTCCGAACAGAGCCTGATCTTCCTTAGCGTGGAAGTTCCTGCATCGCCCCGCCCACTTTATCGTTCGTTCGAGCGCCGCCCTCGACGTCTCCTCGGTCGCCGGGAGCTTTACGCACTCGTCGAAGCACATCGCAATGTCGCTCCCGAGCTTCTGCTGAACGTCTATCGAAAGCTCCGGCGTCATGAAATGCGCGCTCCCGTCAATATGCGAGCGGAATTCGACGCCGTCGTCCGTCACCTTCCTGAGACCGGCGAGCGAAAAAACCTGAAAACCGCCGCTGTCGGTGAGGATGCCGCGGGACCAGTTCATGAAACGGTGAAGGCCTCCCGCCGACGCGATCAGGTCCGCGCCCGGACGGAGGTAGAGGTGATACGTGTTGCCCAATATTATACCCGAACCGATCTCCTCCAGCTCGTCAGGCGTCATCGCCTTGACCGTCGCCTGCGTCCCAACCGGCATGAAAAGCGGAGTTTCGACCTTTCCGCGGGGCGTATGGAACTCCCCCGCCCTCGCCCCGGTCTCAGGACACTCGGCTATTACCTTGAACTCGAACATAAACGAATCACCCGCAGTTAAAAAATTCTTCACAGATTATATCACGCGAAAAAACAGGGATATCCGGTCTGATTCTCGATTAGGCTGGCGATTCGTTGGAGTTTTTTATGGTATTCTAAGGCAAGGCGAATTTATAGGGCGCGAGCCTGAGGGAATTGAAAGAATGGACTGGGGGATGTAACGGGATTGGTTCCGGACGATATTTTGTTTGGCGAGCTCAAGATATACCAGCCCGACGAAGGCGCTGGGCCGAGAGTCAGCGTTGACACGATCCTTCTGGCGGATTTCGCCAGGTTTCCCGCGCGATCGAGGGTCATCGAGCTTGGCTGCGCCCAGGGGGCGGTCGCGCTCATCCTTGCGCGGAGAAGGAAAATAAATTCGCAAGCCGGGCGCGGAGCGCGCTTTCCGGTGATCGACGCCGTCGACATCAACCCGGATCTCATCGTATTGGCGAAGAAGAACGCCGAGCTGAACGGGCTCTCGTCCGACGTGTCCTTTTTCGTCTCGGACCTCAGGGAGTGCAGGAGGGACTTTAAGGCCGAGTCATACGACGCCGTCATTATGAATCCGCCTTACGACGAGCCGGGGCGCAGCAGACCGAGCCCGAACGGAGCGATGGCGGACGCGATGCACGGTTGGAGCTGTACCTTGGCTGAAGTGACTGCCTCCGCGAAGTACCTCCTCAAAAACCGGGGAAAATTCTTCCTCGTGATGAGGGCGAAGAGGACCGGAGAGCTGTTCACTCTGCTCGACGCCAATAACGTTCGGCCGAAGAGGATGCGCGCCGTCCACCCGAAACCGGACAGGGACGCGTCCGTCGTTCTTATAGAGGCGGCTAGGGCTTCGGGCGACGGGCTTACGATAGAGCCTCCGCTCTTCATCCACGGGCCGGACGGAAAGTATACCGCCGAACTCCTCGAAGCGTACAATCTCGGCGGCGGCGGCGCCGAGAAATGCCGCTCGTAATCGTTCCGACCCCGATCGGGAACCTCGAGGATATGACGCTGCGCGGGCTGCGCGAACTCAGGGAGGCCGACGTCATCGCCTGCGAGGATACCAGAAGGACCCTCAAGCTGCTCAGCTTCTACGGGATTAAAAAACCGCTCGTCTCGTATCACAGGCACAACGAGAGATCGAGAGCGGCTGAAATCATCTCGCGCCTGGAGCGCGGCGAGCGCGTCGCCCTCGTCTCCGATGCGGGCGTCCCCGGGTTCTCTGACCCGGGGTATGTTTTGATAAAGGAGGCGATCTCCCGGGGGTTGCCGGTCGACGCCCTCCCCGGAGCGAACGCGCTCCTGCCCGCCATTCTGTTGTCCGGACTGCCGGTCCAGCCCTTTCTCTTCGCGGGCTTTCTCGAGGGAAGCGCTAAAGAACGCGAGAAAAAAATTTCGAACCTTGCTAAGATAGATTCAACCCTGGTCTTTTACGTCGCTCCGCATGACCTGACGAGGGATTTGGAGTTCCTCTGCCGCTTTCTCGGCGACAGGGACGCCGCGATAATCAGGGAGATAAGCAAAGTTCATCAGGAGACGATCCGAGGGACGCTCCGCGAGCTTCTCGGGGTTTCGTCCGCGCGCGAGATCAAAGGCGAGATAACGGTCGTGACGGCCGGGTTTGCCGGAGAGACTGAACCTTCGGACGGCTGGCGCGAGGAGGCGAGCCGCATGAAAGACGGCGGGATTTTCGATAAAGAGATTGCCAACGCGCTCTTTGAGAGTTATGGTATACCTCGCAACGCTGTGAAGGCTTTTTTATTGAGTTCATTTAAAGTTTCGGATGAGGTTGAGAAGTATTCGGGAGGTAATGGAGATGACTGACAAGGAAAGACGAGGCGGATTTTATATAACCACCCCGATATATTACGTGAACGATGTCCCCCACATCGGGCACGCTTATACGACGATCGCATGCGACGCCCTGGCGCGGTGGCACAGGATGATGGGGGACGTCACGCGTTTTCTCACCGGCGCCGACGAGCATGGCCAGAAGATCGAGCAGGCGGCGTCAATGCGCGGGCTGACTCCCATACAGCTCTGCGACGAGGTCGTTGTCAACTTCCAGAGGCTCTGGCGGAAACTTGGCGTCTCAAACGACGACTTCATACGCACGACGGAGGACCGCCATATAAAGGCGGCGCAATACTTCTTCAAAACTCTGCTGGACAAGGGCGATATATACAAAGGCAGCTATGAGGGCTGGTACTGCGTTCCATGCGAGACATACGTCCCCGACGCCCAGATCGGAGATGAAAAGGTATGCCCGGACTGTAAAAGGCCTCTCTCGAGGATGTCCGAGGAGAGTTACTTCTTCCGGCTTTCTAAATATCAGGACAGGCTGATCGAATACTACGGGAAATATCCGGACGCAATCCTGCCCAGAGCGAGATACAACGAGGTGATGAGCTTCATCAAGAGCGGGCTTCAGGATCTCTCCGTCTCCCGCGCCACGCTCAAATGGGGCGTTCCCGTGCCGGGGGACGATAGCCACGTCATCTACGTCTGGCTGGACGCGCTCGTCAACTATATCACAGCGGTCGGTTACCCGACGCCCGGGGAAAAATGGGAGACGTTCTGGCCCTGCGCGCGGCACATTGTCGGGAAGGATATTATACGCTTTCACGCGGTAATCTGGCCGGCGATACTGATGGCCATGGACTTAAACCCTCCGGTAAGGGTTTTCGCGCACGGGTGGTGGACAGTCGAGGGAGACAAGATGTCGAAGTCCAAGGGCAACGTGGTCGACCCGTTCGAGATGGTGGACGTCTACGGCGCCGACGCGTTTCGCTACTTCCTCCTTCGCGAGGTTCCATTCGGCAACGACGGCGATTTCTCCGAGATGGGACTCGTACAGAGGGTAAACTCGGACCTGGCGAACGACCTGGGCAACCTGCTGAACAGGACGCTTCAGATGATCGAGAAGTACAGAGGCGGCAGACTGCCCGGCGCGCAGGCTCTGGCAAAGGCGAGGGAGATAGACAGAGCCCTGGAGAAAGCCTCGCTTGACGCCGTCGGGCAGATGGACGCCGAGATGGATGACTTCGCCCTCGACTCAGCCCTGAAAACTCTCTGGGGTCTGATATCAGCCGGCAACAAATACATAGACGAGACTCAGCCCTGGAAGCTCGGGAAGGACGACCCTCAGGACAGGCTGGACGTTGTCCTCAGGACACTGTGGGAGGTACTGCGCCTCTCTTCGATCCTGGTGTTCCCATTTATCCCGGAGACAGCGGGGAAAATACGGCTTCAGCTCGGCCTGAGCGGCGGCGGCGAAGCCGTGAAACTCTCGGAGTGGAGTTGGGGCGCCTCTGACGGCGAGATCGATGTGAAGAAAGGAGACGTTCTCTTCCCCAGGATAGACATAACCAAATGGAAAGAAGAAAAGGCCCTTCGCGACGCCGCAAAGCGGAAAAATCTTTCAGCGGGAGACAAAGATCCGTGCGCTCCGGCGGGCGAAAAGTTCGCTCAGATAGAGATAGACGACTTCAAGAAGCTCGAGATAAGGGTCGCGCTGATTGAGCGCGCAGAGACGGTTGAAAAAGCGAAAAAACTCTTCAAACTCCACATAGACCTTGGTTTCGAGAAGAGAGTTATCGTATCGAGCGTCAGGGAATTCTTCACGCCCGAGGAACTGGCCGGCAAAAAAATACTCGTCCTCTGCAATCTGAAGCCCGCTGTGTTCCGCGGCGTCGAGAGCCACGGAATGCTCCTGGCGGCCGAGGCCGACGATGGAGGGCGCGAGACGCTTGCGCTGGCCACAGTCGACGGCGACCTTCCGCCGGGCTCGCTGGTCCATTGACGCCGATGCCTGAAGCGGGCGGGCGGTTGAAGCTCTTCGACTCTCACTGCCACCTCGACATGGAGGAATTTCACGGCGATGTGGAGGACGCGCTGGCAAGGGCGAGTCAGGCCGGCGTGCGGAGGGCTCTGCTCGCCTCCTGCGATGAAGCGTCGAGTTTCGAAGTCCTGAAACTGGCGACGGAAAAAAGCGGCCCCGAAATCGAGTTATTGGCCTCGGCCGGCGTGCACCCGCACGACGCCGCGGGAGTCGCCGCCGGTCTGCCCGGCGCGCTGACGGATCTCTTCATGTGCGAGTCTGTCTTTGCCATTGGCGAGACCGGGCTCGACTTCTATTACGACAACTCCCCCAGGCATGTTCAGGCCGAGATATTCGAGCGTCATATCGAATGGGCCAGAAAGGCGGGAAAACCTCTTTTAGTCCACCTGAGAAACGCGGCGAACCGCTCCGCCGGCGACGCATACGGAGAGGCCATGGCGCTGATGAGGCTGAACTCCGCCGACCAGTGCGGCGGAGTGATACACTGTTTCTCGGGCGATAAGAATGACGCCAGAACCGCGCTCGATTTGGGCTTTTACGTTTCGTTCGCCGGTCCGCTCACTTACCCGAAGGCCGAACTCCTTCGCGAAGCCGCCGCGTACGTCCCGCTCGATCGGACGCTATGCGAGACGGACTCGCCGTATCTTGCCCCCCAAAGCCGCAGAGGAAAGCGCAACGAGCCCGCCTTCGTCCGTGAAGTGTACGAAAAACTCGCACAGACGAGAAATATCTCTCTCGAAACGCTTGCCGATTCGATCTGGGAGAACGGGGAGAGGCTCTTCGCGCGCGTAAACCCTAAGCCACAGGCAAAACCCTGATATCGATTTGGCGCAGCAGAAACTGATGAACTATTCGGCAAGCGGAGTTACGTTAAGCTGTATGTGCAGTGTGACATTTTTATTTGTTTTGTATAAACATTACGTCCGCTCCGTATTCCATAAATAATTTATATCCATTTTGTCCCATGTATTCTTCTATTTCTGCCGGCTTACTTTTCTCAATAGTTATAAACCCAAAACTATATCTTGAAAAATCTATAGCTTTTAATACTTCCATTTCGTGTCCTTCTACGTCAATGGACATAAAATCTATATGACTTATATCAGGATATTTTTTCATCATTTCTCCAAAAGTAATTGTTTTAACGGTAATATATTCTACCTTACCATATTCCTTTACCCAATCTTTATGTGTGTCGGACATTCCTTCATTAAGCCTACTCAATGCATTTGCCCCATGCGACTTAAAAAATTCCACATTATCTCCTGACTTCGAGGACAAAGCCACTTCATAGCAATCACATTGTCTATATTTTTTTAACTGTAAGAATACGTCTGGTTGTGGTTCTACGCATATACCTTTCCAACCTATTTGTTCGAAAATATATGTATTACTTCCAGAAATTCCATTATTTGCGCCTATGTCAATATAAAAACCATCTTTTTTCTTTTGTAGATATATATATGCAATCATATCTTGAAAAAATTCCCCTTGGAATTTAATATTGCCAAATTGTTTTTTATAAGACAAATAATGCCTAATTGACAATTCTATTTCCAATCCAAAGGGAGTTAGTTCCAAAAATTTTATTATCATTCTTCTGGTGATTCTGGCAATTGTATTATTCAGCAACGATATAAAACCTCCTTCAACCCTAAGCCGCAGACAAAACCCAGAGGCGCCGCTTTAAATTCCGCAGGAAGCTGGACCTCCGGTTATCCCTTCGAGTTCAGCAGTTTGCCGGGAGGGACGGGGTCGAGGAATATCCCGAGATGGGACTCGACTAATTTTTCAGGGTCATCCGCCATTTTTTTTATTTCTTTGATAACCTGCGCAAACTCTTCCTCCGTTTTTATCTCAAGCTCGGCGCCGGCTTCCAGCTCGACTTCCTCCGGCGCCTCACGCATCGTCTCCATGGTCTCCGGTTCCTCGATCAGCCTGATCGGCGCCGACGAGACGACCCCGACGTTCTCGAGATTCTCGCGAAGCGCTTCCTCCCATGCCGCGTCGTGAACCGCGCCCCATTTTCTCCCTTTTTTCTCTATCCGTCTTGTCGATGAAAGAGAGTTTACAATGAACTCAGAGGACATATCTCCCAATCGCCTGTCCATAACGCTCACCTCGCATTGACCTTATTAAATTATCGGAGAAATCGGGGCAATCTTGAATGGCGAGGGTAAACGGCAAGCCGGCGCCGCCAGTTACCCGTGAATCATGATAAGAACTCTGCTCGTCTCCGTGAAGCCGCATTTGACATATAGCGGCTTGCCCGACGGCGTTGCCAAGAGACAAGCCCTTTTAAACCCCAATTCCGCCGCCCTGTCCAGAAGCGCCCTCATAACCAGAAGGCCGAGGCCCCTTCTCCGAAACTCCGGACGCGTTGCGACGTAATAAATCCCCGCGGCTTCCCCCGACGCGCAGAGAAGCCCGGTCGCCGCCGTTTCCCCAGCGAGTTTCCGGCGAAGCGAAAAGAGCGATATCTCCCCCCTCGCGCCAGCCTCCCGCGCAAAGAGCGCGAAGCTCTCCGGCGCGCCGGTACCCGAGTCGAAACCAAACCAGACCGCGTCCGCCCAGTCCCTTATGTCCCGCTCGCAAACCGGCCAGAGCCCTTCGAAGGAATCGTCGTCGTTCGCCGCAACACCCTTCATCGCTCCGGTGTCGGCGATCATGCCGAAGAACTCGCCGTCGGCGCGCGCTCCCCTTCTCTCCAGCGATGACCGAACCGAGCCCGGCAGTCCCGGAAAGAGCGGCCAGATGTGCGGACTGCCGGTTTTTTTGAAAAAACCGACTCCCGTTTCGATGAGTTCTTCCACATCGCAAGACGCTCCGGGAGTTAAAAGCGCGTAGTTTTCATAGGCCTCGCCGGTTCCTCCGTCGCAAGCGACAAGCCCCGGAACCCCGCCCAGGAAGCGTGAACGTTCGAACTCTCCTATAATACCGATCAAACTTTTGATATTGGAGATGACAGGATCGTTTTCCATGTAATTCTCCTTCTTTATACTATTTTGCAATCAATAAGGATTTAACCGGCTACTTGCCGCCGTTCGCGACTCGCTGCGCCAACGAACGCTCGCTGCGGGCATCCGTACCCTCGTCTCGCTTGTCCGACATCCATGTCGGACATCGTTGGCTTCGCTCGTTCGCAAATGGCGTCAAGTATTAACACCCGATTAAGCGAAGTAGTATTAGTTTTTCGCGAACGACCTGAGGCTGGAGGAGAGGAACGCCAGCAGGCTCTTCGGCCTCCAGTGTTCCGGAACGTGCGGCATGAAGCCCGCCGCTTCGGCGGCAAAGAGATACGCCGCAAAGAGCGCGACGGCCGCCGCGCACTGCGCCGCCGCGCCAAAGCCCCCGCTTTTCCAGGTCAAGATCGCGCACACTGAGACGAGCGCGAGCTGATGAAAAAATTTCGACCTGATCAGAAACCGGCCGAGCGGGTAGCCCATCATGGACTTGTAGTAAATTACGAAGCTGATTATCTGAGCCAGGCTCGTAGCCAGCGCCAACCCTAACAGGCCGAATCTCGTGACCAGGATCCAGTTGAGCAGAGCGTTTACGCAAACGGAGACATATAGCAGAGGGGTTATCCTTCCCAGCCGCTGACGCGCCTGCGCGAAGCGATACAGAATATTGCAGCCTACCGCGAAGACCATCCCCAGGCTGTAGCCGGCAAGACATGTCGCCGTCATGTCCACCGACCGCGCGTCGAAGTTCCCCCATCCATAAACCAATGATATCAGGGGCCTTGCCGCGGCGGCCGCGATAAAGCAGGCGGGCAGGATATACGCGATTGCGAGCGCCACGGATTGCCTGACCGCGTTTTCAGCCTCGTCCAGGTTTTCGGTCACGAGTCTGCTGATCTTCGCCAGGAAAAACGAAAGAGGCGAGAGCACCGCGGCGTTCATTATCAGGAGTATCGAGCCTCCGTAGCCTATAGCCGCGACGGAGCCCGCCGGGAGCCGTGACGCGAAGTAACGGTCCACAAGGAGGTAGAGCGTGCCGGACGACGTTATCAAAAGCGAAAAAAGAACGTTCAATCCGACCTTCGAGAGGGACCCCGGGGGGATGAGCGAGACCGGCGTTCTCACAGGCACGCCTCGCAGTGACACGAGGAAGATAGAGAGCGTAACCAAATTCGCGGCGCTCATGCAGACCGCCACTGAATAAACCCCGATCACGGGAATCAGAAGGAGCAGAGTGGGAATGGCGACGAAGTTGAAAGCCATCCCGCAAATTGAGGATAGCGTGTATTTCTCGTTAAAAAGCGCCCAAGTCCCCGCCAGAGGCCTGGTCATCGTCGTCACGGTGAATGGTAGAAGACACCAGATCATTACCGCGCCCATGCGAATCCGCTCCGCGTCGAAACCGCTGGCGAAAATACGTATCAACACGCCTGGCGCTATGGCAAAGGCCGCGCAAAGCAACACAGTCAGGAAAAATACGATCCTCGTTATCACGGCCAGGAGCGCCCGGCTTCCGGATTCATCGCCAAGCTCCTTCCTCACTCTCACCATCTCCGGCAGCACGGCGCTCTCTATCGCAATCCCGAGCCCTTCGGCAAAGAGAGCGACGATGACGTTCGCGACGTGATAAGCGTCTATCCCGGCAGACGTGCCGAAAGCCCACGCTATTATGAGCGTCCTGACATACCCAAGGGGTTTGCTCAGCATCATCAGAAACGATAGAGTGAACGAGACGCCGCGGGCGCTCTTCACAGCCAAAAAATGAGTCAATAAATTACGGATTATACGAAACGGAGAGATCCCGTTCATTCACAAACCCCCCCGCTTATCCCCAGACGTTCTTGCTTATAGTCTATCATACAGTTTGATCCTTTGACGACCGTGAAACCACATGCAAAAGACCGCGACGCCGCCGCTGATTGATTCCGATCCCAAATCAAATAGGCTATTATTTGATTTGGGATCGGAATTATCTGTTAAAATAATAAAGAGCGGGGAGTTCGGATTAATATATCGTCCGGCGGGGAGGGGTTGTTTTGCGCGGATTATTGATTTTTGCTCTTTTCTTGAGCTCAATGATATTTATCATGCCTTTCGTGCTTGGCATTGTGGTCTTCGCGGCTGTTTTCGTCGCGATATTCATGTTGCTGGCGAGGCTAGGGCTTTTGCCCGGGGTAGTCTTCAGGACCTATAAGTTCGCCCCGGGTCGCGATAAAGGGCGCGAGGCGCCGAGAGGCGGTTTTCGCGACGAAACTGTTGGAAACAGTTCGAACGGATGGTATCAGGATGTCCAGGAGGGCGAGATTATCACTCTCCCGGAGACCGCGCTGAAAAAAGACGATAAATAGATATTAAAAATTACGAGGGTCAAGGGAGCCTGCTCCCTTGCGGGTGCGGGCAGAGCCCGC
>JAISQP010000148.1 GCA_031274115.1 Synergistaceae bacterium | reverse complement strand
AGCCTGACGGCCTGGCTTTTGCCATTGGTAAACAGTTTTGCCGTATCCACAGCGCAGCCCTCCTCTATTAAAATTTTCTCCATCAGAGTATATATCGGAATATATATTTCATCAAGCTCTCATAGCCGCGAACGCCGCAAAACCGTTCCGCAAACGGGGCCGGGCTGTAACACATCCGTAACATATCCGTAACATCGGCGTAGAGACTCTTCTTTATACTCTAAGCGTGTTTAAAATATCTCTCCTTGAGGAGGCGCTTGTATGAAGAAGTTGGTTTTCTGCGTGTTTTGCGTGATGCTCATCGCGGCGGGAGGCATGGCGGGTTCCGCTCATGCCGCCGCGGAGATTACCATCAACGGTTCGACGACGGTTCTGCCCTTCGCGCAATCGACGGCTGAGGCGTTCATGAAGTCGAACCCGGAAGTGCGCGTCTCGGTATCCGGCAGCGGAAGCGGCAATGGGGCGAAGGCGCTTATCGACGGCATGACGACGATAGCGTCGATGAGCAGAGAGATGAAACAGGAGGAGATCGACGCCGCAAAGGCAAAGGGAGTCAATCCGGTTCAGCACGTAGTCGCGGTCGACTGCATAGTTCCGATCGTGCATCCCTCGAACCCTGTCGCGAACCTGACGGTCAATCAGCTCCGCGACATTTACTCCGGCAAGATAACGAACTGGAGCGAGGTCGGCGGCAAGGACAGCCGCATCGCGGTAATAGGACGCGACACCAGCTCCGGCACTTATGAAGTGTGGGACGAGAAGGTAATGAAGAAGACGCCGGTCGCTCCCCGGGCCCTCATAGTCGCCTCCTCCGGGGCGCTGGTGCAGTCGGTGGCCGGCAACCCCCTTTCGATAGGCTACGACAGCCTGGGTTACGTCGATCCGAAGCTCGTAAAGGCGCTCGACATCGAGGGCGTCAAGGGGACCCCGGAGACGGCGCGCGCGGGGACGATCGCCACCAGCAGGCTGCTTTTCATGTACACTGACGGCGCGCCGGCCGGGGACGTCAAAAAATATCTCGACTTCCTCGTCGGCGAGGACGGACAGAAATACGTGGCCCGCGAGGGCTTCGTCACGCTGAAGTAAAAGCAGCGAGCGAATGCCTGACACAGGGCGGAGGAAGAACATCGGTCAGAGATGGAACGAGACAGCGCCGCGCGCGATCATCACGATCGCGGCGCTGTCCGGCGTCTGGGTGCTGGCGTTTATCCTCTTCTTCCTTATCAAAGAGGGAATGCCGATCCTCGCGAAGGCCTCCATCTTCGAGATAGCGGGCGGCAGCCTGTGGTATCCGGTATCGGACCCGCCGCTCTTCGGCATGCTGCCGCTCATAGCCGGGTCTCTCTCGGTGACGCTTCTGTCATCCGTAATCGCCCTGCCCTTCGGAGTCGCTCTCGCCCTCTTTCTCTCCGACATCTGTCCAGAACGGGCCAGCGGGTTCTGCAAGGTGACTCTCGAAATACTCAGCTTTCTCCCGTCAGTGGTGCTCGGCTTTATAGGCATGGCGGTCATCGCGCCTTACATGCAGCTCAAGCTTGGAATACTGTCGGGGCTCAACCTGCTGAACGCGTCCTTTCTGCTGGGAATAATGATACTGCCGACTATAGCGACTCTCTCGGAGGAGAGCCTTCGGGCGGTTCCGCAGTCTCTGCGGGACGCTTCCTACGCCCTCGGGGCCACGAGGCGGGAGACGATGTTCCGGGTCGTCCTGCCGAGCGCGGCCAGGGGCATCGCGCAGGCCGGAATCCTCGGCGTCATGAGGTCGATCGGGGAGACGATGGTGGTGCTGATGGCTTCAGGCGGCGCCGCGCTCATACCGGCGTTCGTCACGGACCCCGTGAGGCCGCTGACCTCGGCCATAGCCGCGGAGATGGGCGAGACTCCCGTGGGTTCGGCTCACTACCACTCCCTGTTCTTTATGGGCTGCCTTCTGCTCGCCTTCACGCTCGCTCTAAATATACTCGTGATCAAAATCGAATCCAGAGGGGAGGCGAAGTGACATGGCAAAAAAAACAGGCGCCCGCAGCGCGGTTTTTCGAAAAATATTCGACAGGTTTTCCGCTTTTTTTCTATGGGCTTGCATGATAGCTACGTCATTAGCGCTCTGTGTCATCCTGGCTTTCCTGTTCGCCAAAGGCGGGGCGGTTATTTCGTGGGAGTTCGTCACCGAACCGCCCCGCTCCGGCATGACGGAGGGCGGCATCGTCACTCCGCTCATAGGAACGGTGCAGCTCATTCTCGTCTCGATGGGAGCGGCCTTTCCCATCGGCGTCATGACAGCGATCTACTTCAACGAGTACGCAAGGGGGGGACTCCTCACCAAAACCCTCAGGCTGGCCGTGCGAAGCCTGGCCTCCGTTCCATCGGTGGCGTTCGGCCTCTTTGGGCTCGCGTTCTTCTGCGCCTTCCTCCGCTTTGGCGCGAGCCTGCTCTCTGCGGGGCTCACCCTTGCCTGCCTCGTGCTCCCCACGCTCATAACGGCGTCGGAGACAGCGCTCTACAACGTCCCTCAGGAGTACAGGGACGCGTCCTACGCGCTCGGCGCGACCCAGTGGCAGACTATATACAGGGTGATCCTGCCCTCGGCCTTTCCGGGCATCATAACGGGCGCCATATTGAGCGTCGGGCGGGTCGCGGGAGAGACCGCTCCGATAATGTTCACCGGCGCGGTTTTCTTCTCGCCCGGCTTCGCCAGCAGCGTCTTCGACTCCGTAATGGCTCTCCCCTATCATATATACGTCCTGGCCACGGCCGGCACAAATATCGAGCGGACTCAGGCGATTCAGTACGGCACGATACTGGTGCTTCTGGCTCTTGTCCTCAGCGTCTCCATGATAGGCGTCGTGGCGCGCTCGCGCCTGAGAAGGAGCGTATTATGACAGTTTCAAAGCTCGTCTCGTCCTCGCTCTCCCTGGCGTACTCGAAAGGCGCTCCTCTCGCGTTGAGGGACGTGTCGATCGAAATCGCCGAGAACTCCGTGACGGCGTTTATTGGCCCCTCGGGGTGCGGAAAGAGCACATTCCTTAGGTGCCTCAACAGGATGAACGACTTCGTCCGCGACATACAGATAACAGGGCAGGTGCTCCTGGACGGCGACGACATATACTCTCCGGAGGTGGACGTAACTGTGCTGCGCCGCAAGGTCGGGATGGTCTTTCAGAGACCCAATCCATTCCCTTTCTCCATAAGGGATAACATCGCCTATGGGCCGAAGCTCTTCGAGAACTTCAGCGCCGGCGGAGGCTCGAGGCTCGAGGAAATAGTGGAGAAGAGCCTCCGCGCCGCCGGGCTCTGGGATGAGGTCAAGGACCGGCTCAGCGCCCCGGCGACCTCGCTCTCCGGGGGACAGCAGCAGAGATTGTGCATCGCGCGCGCGATCGCGGTGGCGCCGGAGGTGCTTCTGATGGACGAGCCGACCTCCGCGCTGGACCCTATCGCGACGGCTAAGATAGAGGAGCTGGCGCGTGAACTCAAAAAACAATATACTGTCGCCATAGTCACGCATAACATGCAGCAGGCGGCCCGGGTGTCGGACACAACAGCCTTTTTCCTGATGGGAGAACTGGTAGAGTCCGGTCCGACAAATACGTTATTTACCACTCCCTCCGACAAGCGAACGGAGGATTATATCACTGGGAGATTCGGATAAACGAGGAGGAGAGGATTTTGGACAGGTATATGGACAAGGAGCTGGAGATCCTCTTCTCGAAGGTGTTCGAGCTGGGGAGTCTCGCGGAAAGGGCATTTTCCTCCGCGATATGGGCGCTGGCGCACCAGGACAAAAAGCTGGCGCTGGAGGTCAAGGGAGGGGACGACAAGGTGGACGAGCTGGCGCAGAAGATCAACACCGACAGTTTCGAGCTGATAGCGCGCTATCAGCCTGTGGCTTTCGATCTTCGCGCACTCGAGGCCTGCATCAGAATTGCCCTCGATCTCGAACGCATAACGGATCTCGCGGTCAGCATCGCCCGCACGACGCTGGAGCTCGACGTTCGGATAAAACAGCTCGTCAGCCTGAAGCCGATGGGCGAACGCGTGACAGAGATGATAAACACGGCCATGAAAGCCCTGCTGGAACGGGATGCCGCGCTCTCGGAGAGCGTCTTCACGATGGACGACCAGGTCGACGATTACGAGGACAACGTCTTCGCCGAGATTATGGAGATAGTGATGGAAAAACACGGGCTCATAAACGGCGCCGACAAACTGATAATAGTGGCGAGGGTCATAGAGCGCGCGGGCGACCATGTGACTAACATCGCTGAACATATTTGCTATATGATAACGGGCAAGAGGGTAAAGGCGTCGGATTTCCGCCGTCCGATGCCGGATGTCTGAGTCGGGGGGCTTGAGGGATGTCCGCATCGCGCATTCTGATCGTTGAAGACGAGGAGACGCTGGCCGGGATGATCGCGGAGGCTCTCAAGAGGCAGGGTTACGATTGCGAAGCCGTTTTTGACGGAGACGCCGCGCTCGACGCCGCCGAGGAGCTTCTCCCCGACCTGATAATACTCGACGTAATGCTCCCGAGGCTGGACGGCTTCGAAGTGGCGAGACGTCTGAAAGACGAGCGGGCGACGAGGGACATTCCTATAATTATGCTGACCGCGCGCGACGCCGAGGAGGACGTCCTGGCCGGCTTCGCGGCCGGCGCGAGCGACTACGTCAGGAAACCCTTCTCTGTGGCGGAGCTAGCCGCGCGGGTCCGAAGCCTCCTTGGCCGCTCGGCGTCCCTGCCCTCGGGAGGAGTCGTAGAGGTCGGGCGCCTTAAAATCGACACAAAAAACGAAGAGGTATTCAGCAACGGCAGGCGCATCGATCTTTCAGTCACCGAGTACAGGCTCCTGGAGGCCATGGCGCTCGCCAGAGGACGCACGATGCCAAGAGGAGAGCTTCTGAGGCGCGTCTGGGGAATGCAGGTCGGCGACACGAGAACGCTGGACGTCCACATTTTCAGGCTGAGGCGAAAGATCGGGGATGACCCCGACTCGCCAGAACTGCTCCACACCGTCAGGGGCCGAGGCTACAGGCTCGCGGCCCCCAGAACCGAGGTTGACTCCAATGTCGGTTAGGACCCTGGCCGGAAAGCTCACGATCCTGGTAATACTGGCCACCGTACTGGGCGCTCTCTCCAGCTGGCTCTTCGTGGCCAGAGGAATGAGGGACAACATCGACGAGATCACGACGTCAATCCTCGCGTCCGACACGGCGGTTTTCATCAGCGCCTTGGATTTTTACTCGGGGAGCGCCGCGAGCGAACGCATTATCCCGCAGGAGGAGCTGTTCAGATGGTCCAAGCTTCTCGAAGCGCGCATAACGGTAATAAGCGGCGACGGGACAGTTCTCGCCGACAGCAGCGTGTTCTACGAGGACATCTGGACTCTCGACAACCACAAGGACAGGCCTGAAGTGAGGAAAGCGCTTGCCGCGGGTTTTGGAATAGACAGACGCTACAGCGAGACAACCAGCGTCCCCTATATCTACTACGCCGCGACGACAAAAGCCAGAGACGGATCCACGCTCATCGTGCGCTGCTCTCTCCCCCTCTCGCGGTATTACGCGCTCCTCTCCGGAGCGAGGAACAATATTATCGCGGCGCTCGCTTTCTCCGGCCTCGTCGCCCTCTCGATCGGCATTATGGGGGTGAGGCGCGTAACGCGGCCCATCAGAGAACTCACGGCGGCCTCGCGCGCGCTGCGCGGCGGATTGAAGTCGAGTTATCCGACAGGAGGCGCCCTCGAAATAGAGGAGCTTTCGCGCGCGCTGAAGGAGAGCGCGGAGGTCCAGGAGAAGATGATGAACGACCTGCAAAACGAACGGAACCAGCTCCAGACAGTGGTCCAATCGGCGCCCTGCGGTCTGATGCTAGTCAGTTGGGACGGGCTGGTGAGCTGCGCTAACGGCGTTCTCGCACCCCTTCTGCGCGACGCGCCGGAGAAAATCACGGGGACCAGCGTCGACGGCGCTTTGAGGGCGCCGGAGCTTATCGAGCTGATAGCGAAGGCCAGGGGCGGCCATGACGTCGAGATGAGCTTCATATCGAGACGCCTTGGAAACGAGCGATTCTACAACGCGAGAGCTTTATCGGCCGGAGAGAACGAAACCCTGCTCGTAGTGGACGACATCACCGAGCGTCATCGCATGGAGGAGGCGAGAAAATCCTTCGTCGCCGACGCCGGACACGAGCTGCGCACTCCGCTCGCCTCCATCTCAGTGGCCGCCGAGCTTCTGCGCGGCATGGAGGATTCTGGCGCGGACGAAAGAGCGGTGTATATAGACGAGATCATGCGCCAGCGCGAGAGGATGACCGCCCTGGTGGACGACCTTCTGCTGCTGTCGAAGCTCGAGTCCGGCGTTCCGTCGTCGCCGCGGCGCGACTTCGACCTCGCTGAGCTGACAGCGTCCCAGATCGAGAACGCGAAGAAAAACCCAAAGGCCGCAAACATCTCATGGGAGACAGACCTGCCTGAGAAGCTCGTCTTTTCCGGCGGAGCGGAGGAACTTAGGAGGTCGGTCTCGAACCTTCTCGACAACGCCGTTAAATACACGCACCGACGCTATCGCGACAAACCGGGGGGCGTTATTTCAGTAAGCCTGGCGAGCGAAGGAGCTTCCTGCGTCATCTCGGTCGCGGACAACGGGGTCGGCATTCCGGAGGGCGAAGAACTTCGCATCTTCAATCGCTTCGAGAGAATAGAACGCGACAGGGCAAGGGGAAACGGGGACTCCGGAGGATACGGCCTCGGGCTCGCCATAGTGAAGACCGCGGTCGCCTCCCACGGCGGCGACGTCACCGTGGAAAGCGAAAACGGCGTCACTAAGTTCGTGATAAAGCTCCCCGCGCAGGGCGCGTGACGGAGCGATAGGCGCTGTTTTTAAGGAAACGCTGATTTATTGTTAGAGGCCTGAAGGGTAAAGATTAATATGACTCAAGTTTGCTCATGAGACAGAGAATTTTCGAGCGAACGGAGTGAATCGGCGTCCGACAGGATGTCGGACGAGCGGCAAAGTAAGCGTAAAGACGCTGCTCCTTAGCGGCTTTACGCGGCATGGAAGTACTTCTGCCGCGGTTCGATTCACGCAGTGAGCCGAAAGTTCTTTGGCTCATCAAACTGATATCAGTCACGCTTGAGCGCCGCGTAGCGGCGCTC
>JAISQP010000139.1 GCA_031274115.1 Synergistaceae bacterium | reverse complement strand
AAGCTGCCGTCGCCGGTGTAGTAGAGTACTGGTTTCTTGTCCGCGGCCCACCCGCCTATCGCCATGCCGGGGCCGGTTCCTATCGTGCCCATGTTTCCGAATCGGAGGATCTGCCCAGGGTAGCGCGCGACCGCGTTCGCGGCCATCCACACGCCGGAGTCTCCTCCGTCGCAGGCGATGTGCCAATCCTGCCCGCTTTGAGCGAGGAACTTCGCGACTTCGGCCGCGAGCCGGCCGGGATGGATCGGAAAGCCGTTGTCCGCGGCCGCTTCCGTATAAAACGATCTCGCCATTCCGTTCAGCTTCCTGGCTTCATCGACCCACGCGTCGTCTTTGCGCGCCTGCGTCAGCTTCTCGATCTCCTCCAAAAGCTGCTTGGAGGCGGCGCCTGCGCCGGCGACTATGCCGACGTCGGCCTTCGTATTGTAGCCGATCTTGAGCCTGTCGGGGTGGACCTGAATGATCTTCGCGGCCGCGTTGAAGAGCGGGGCGCGCGCGTAGCCGAGGAGCCCGTGGTTGTTGGCGCACAATTCGAGAATCACGTCCGCCTGGGTCGTAGCGGCGTTTCCGATGGCGAAGAGTTCGTTTTTGGACTCGTCGGCGTATGTTCCGCGGATCAACGCGAGCGGGGAGATGAACACCGGCATCTTCAGGTAATTTACGAGGCGCTCTACATACTCGCCGTACTTGGTGTTGAAGCGGGCCTGTTCGCCGAGAACCAGAACAGGTTTTTTCGCGGAAGCCAACAGCTTCGCGGCTTCCTTTATCAGGTCCGGGTCCCCGAACGCAATCGCGTCGGTGCGATATTTTTCAGGATAGTAGATCTTTCCCTCGTCCTCTATGAGTCCGCCATACTTCTCGGCCAGGATATCCATTGGCATCTCGAGGTAAACAGGGCCCGGCGTGTCGTCAAGCGCGTGACGGAACGCCATGGCGATATACTCAGGGATCCTCCTGGGGATGGTGACTTTTTTCGCGAATTTACAGAACGCGCTCATGGCGCCGAGCGTGTTCACGTCCTGCATCATTCCCATGTCAAAGAAGCTCTGCACGGCGGCGCCGCCGATATGGACTATCGGCACGGTCGTCTCCGACGCCTCCGCCATTGCCGTCATCGTGTTCGTGACTCCGGGTCCAGCGGTGGTAATCAGTACGCCGGGCCTGCCGCTGACCTTGGCGTAAGCGTCCGCCGCGTAAGCCGCGGCGCACTCGTGTCTGCAGTCGATGACCTTTATCCCGAACTCCACCAGGGCGTTTAAAATAGGCATAATATGTCCGCCGGTCAAGGTAAATACAGTATCGACCTCTTCGTTTTTAAGCGCCTTCGCTACGAGATATCCTCCGTTTACGCTTGCCATAACAAACCCTCCTAGTTTTTTACTATTCGTTCACAATCAGACACTTGATATCTCCGCTCTTGCCGCTGGCCAGATCCTCCATCTTGGCCTGCACACGCTCAAGCGGAATTCTGTCGGTGACGTACTTGATAGGATTCACTCTCTTTGTCTCGAAATGATGCAACACCTCCTGCGCGTAGAGTGAAATGCCCCCCCATGTGCCGACGATCGAGATCTCTCTCATGACGAGCGGGAGGAATGGAATTGATACGCTGTGGAAGTTTACCCCGACGTATGTGATCTGCCCGCCGGTTTTAGTGACGTTTATGCTGAGCTGCGTCGGTTTTTCGAATCCGGTGCACTCGATGACCTTTTCGAACCCAGCGCCCCCCGTCTTCTCCATCAATATTTTCTCTATGTCCGGGTCCTTGGCGTCTAATATCTCGTCAATCACTCCGTGTTTTTTCGCAAATTCTATTCTCTTGTCATTTATGTCGATCATGACGATGGTTTCGGCGCCGGCGAGCCTCGCCCATTCCGCCGCGGTGTGCCCGATAATTCCCGCGCCCGTGATAAGCACCTTTTCCTGTATGTCGATATGAGAACGCCGCACCGCGCGAAGGCCTACGGTAAACGGTTCGATCATGCACGCGACCTCGGTTCCGACGCTCTTCGGCACGGGGAGCAACAGCCGCGGATCCTGGCTGAAATGAGTTGTATAAGCGCCCTGTACGTTCGCTCCGACCACCAGGCCCTTGCCCTTCGAGCTGCCCGGTATTACCGCGACGTAGTCGCCGACTTTCAACTGGCTGGCGCCGGGGTCTTCGACGACCCCCGCAAATTCATGCCCGAGGACGAGTCCGATGTTCGCGTCGCTCTCCCACAGATGCACGTCGGATCCGCAGATGCCGCAGTGCGAAACCTTGAGGATAACGTCGTGCCCGTTTGGTTTGGGCGTTTCGAGTTCCTGGAGCGTTAAAGTCCCGGGCGCGGTTTTAACAAGTCCCTTCATGTTTACAACAACCCCTCTTTGATTAGATTTGTTGAACGTAGGAGACGTGATAAATAAAACTCGAAAGCATGTAAATTTATTTTGGGCTTGTTAATAACATTACTATATCAGTCAGGCGATGTCAACTTACGTTTAGAATTTGAGCGGCCTCGATTGCAAAAGCCGCCTCCGAAGAGACGGCTATGCTATGCTTTTTTGTAGGAGAGGCTCCGGGCAATTCCGCCGGGGTTGCCTGACCTTGAGAATCACCCGGCAGAATCGAGGTGATTCATTTGGGCGAAGAAAAAAAGAGCGGCCTGTTTTGGCTCGCTCTTCTCTCTTCACTTCTAGTCGCTCTCTCAAAGCTTCTAGAAGCAATCGCGGATATAATCCGCAGCCTACGCTGACTTCGGCCTGTAAGTCCCGGCTGAGTTAGCAGCTCGGTCGGGCAGGGCTCGCAAGACGTTTCTCCCTGCTTCCTCTCCGGCGGGGAGTCTTGCTTTTCAACGGTTATTATATCATCCCCGCTGTGCGGCGCAAGTTGCAGTTACCTTTGTGACGCCGCCGGATGCGCCGACGCTTCCAATCCCTTTTTTATCGGCTATTTCGGAAGCGAAACGATAAACCGGCTGCCGTGCTCGGGGCGGCTTTGCGCCGTCACTGTCCCGCCGTGAGCGGTCACGACGGACTTGACGATGGCGAGGCCGATTCCGGCGCCTCCGGTGTCACGGTTGCGCGATTTATCGGCCCTGTAAAAGCGTTCGAATATCAGCGTCTGTTCCTCCTCGGAAACGCCGATGCCGTCGTCCTCGACGGTTAGGGTTCCGTCTCGCTCCGAGTCCCGTACGAATACGTTTATGTGTCCGCCGGGCGGCGTATATTTCACCGCGTTCGACATCAGATTCGAAATAGCTCCGCCGATCCTGTCCTTGTCGGCGATAATTCTCGATGTTTCGCCCTCGAACGTGAGCGTCAGGTCTTTATTCGCGATCTCGCCGGCAAAGTTGTCGCAGACGGCGCGCGCTATTTCCCTCAGATCGACAGGGGATTTGTCCAGTTTCAGGTTCTCGCTCTCTACGCGTTCGAGCCGCTCCAGGTCGGCCGTCATTTTCCCGAGCCGCATTATTTCGTCATAGCAGCTTTTCAGTCTCTCTGCCGTAGGTTCCCATATTCCCTCCATCATCGTCTCGATGTGCGAGGCCAGAGACGCGAGCGGGGTGCGCAGTTCGTGCGCCACGTCCGCTGTCAGTTGTTTTCGTAAGCTTTCCTGTTTCTCGAGCGCCTCCGACAGGTGATTGACGGCCGACGAGAGGTTGTCGAGTTCAGTCGTTCGGGTCTCGCCCTCAAAGCGAAGATCGTAATTGCCCACTGATATTCTTTTCGCGATTTCCGCCGCCTTCGTGATCGGACTCGCTATGCGCGCCGCCAGAAACCAGCCTATCACGAAGGAGAACAGCAGCGAAAACGCGCCGATGGCGAGCAGGATAGTGTTCAGAGAGTTCAGGAAGGAAAAGTCGCGCTCGCTTAAAAAGAAAGGGCCGAAATATTTGAAGGACGCTGTCCCTATCTCCTCCCCATCCTGAACGAGGGAGCGCTGGGCTGTCATGAATTCGCCCCTGTTTCCGAGTTTTTCCATCCTGCGCGCAACTTCCTCCATGACGTGCTCGCATCCCTCCATATCGTGATTTTCCGCGTCCCATATGATTTTTGAATTTTCATCGTAAACTTTGATGATATAGCCCTCCTGCAGGGCATACATGCCGATTGCGTGGACGAAACCGATATTCCACACGCGCGATGAGTCATCGTACTGCAGGCTGAGATCGTACACGATATGCTCCGTTCTTTCTCTCTGATGCTCCATTACATAGGCTTCGAACTGTCTGCTTATAAGCAGATTGGACAGAAGGCTTATCGGAACTACCGTGGCCAGCACGATAAACGCCGCGGACAGCGACAACCGCGCGCGCAGGCTTCTCATCTACTCGCCTCCAAACCTGTACCCCAAACCATGGACTGTCCGAATATAGACGGGATTTTTGGGATCGTCCTCGATTTTTTTGCGCAGGTTTTTTATGTGGACGTCAATCGTGCGGTCGTAACCGTCAAACCCGTCTCCAAAGGCCGCCGCGATAAGCTCTTCCCGCATGAAGGCTTTGCCGGGGTATTTTATCAGCGCCGCGAGTATTTTGACCTCGCTTTGCGTGAGATTGAGAATTTCCTGCCTTTTTTTGAAAATGTTCTTTTCGAAGTCGACTGCGAGGTCGCCGCCGCGAAACGAGTTTTTCACGGTCAGCGGGACGAGATCCGGTTCCGTTCGCCGCAGGACCGTTTCTATTCTCGCGTGAAGCTCTTTAAGGCTGAAAGGCTTCGTGACGTAATCGTCAGCGCCTGTCCGAAGCCCATTGAGCAGGTCGCTCTCCCCGACCTTGGCCGTCAGCATGATTATTGGGACGCGCGATCTTCCGCGAATCGAACGGCAGATATCCTCGCCGGATATATCGGGCAGCATCAGATCCAGAACGATCAGCGAGATATTTTCCCTGTCGAATATCTCGAAAGCCTGTTTCCCGTTCGCGGCCGTAAAGAGCGCAAATCCCTTGCTCGAAAGATAGGAGGCCGCGGCTTCCAAAATTTTCGGCTCATCGTCCACCACTAAAATATTTTTAATCTTTTCGGCCATGCCGCTTCCTCC